>JBIIWK010000175.1:0-7048 GCA_044338955.1 Burkholderiaceae bacterium | reverse complement strand
CATCATGTCAATATACAGGCCCTCACGGGGCGGGTTGTGTCAGTAGGCGATATGGTGCTGGTGCGTGTCAGACCTGATGGCAGCCATGTATCTCATCAAGTGTTTCCTAGCCCTCGGCCCTAACACTTAGTTCAGATGCCCTTTGATTGACTGCAAGATCCGGCCTTGAGCACTGGCCATCTCATCCAAAATCGTATAGTGGTTGAGCCCAGGAAGATTTTCAAAGACTCCAGGCGCATTGACGGTGGCACGGTACTGGGCAAACTCAGTCGTTTGCGCTTGCATCGCGGGCAGTTCGGCCCCACCCACAAACAGGTCAAGAATTTTGCCGTGTAGGACGGGCAATTTAATAGGTGAAAATTTTGTTGCGTTCGCTTCGTCGAGACTCAGTTTGTCGTTAAGGTAGCAATGACGCATCGGCTCAAGATCAAAGATGCCGCTAATCGCCGTGCCACCCAGCACGCAGGGCTCGTCAAGCGCCATCGCGGTTAAGTGACCGCCTGCTGACCAACCACTTAACCAAATGCCGGGGTTGCTCGCGCGGCGGGCTTCTACTTTTTGACTCAGTGCGCGTAAGCCCAAACGAATATCTTGCACGATCTGATCCATTTTGGCTTCGGGCGCAAGCGTGTAGCCCATCATGGCAATACTGATGCCGGCCTCAATGAACGCCGGTACGATAAATGCGAAGTCGGCTTTTGCCCTGTTTTGCCAAAAGCCACCATGAATAAACGCCACCACAGGGCTTTGATCGCCGGCCGAGAAGTAATCGTACGACTGACGCGCACCGCTGCCGTAAGAGACATCCAGATGCGACGAGTGTGCGGCGCGAAACGCCTGACTGCGGAGTCCCCACGCCTCAATGATGGCTGCGCTGTCCGCGACGGCTTTTGAGTTGTTATAGGCGTCGTCGCGCTGTTCGCGGGTAAGGTTCGTTGACATAGTTGTGTTCGCGTGAGGTGTGAGGTGTGACGATAGTTTGATGCTCTGAAACGGGCTGTCACGTTTCAGAGCATCGTGTTTGCGCAAGCTTACCCTAGAATTTCTGGCGCGAAGCGAGTTTTCGCAGCAACAGAAGGCTGTGGCGCTTGAGGGGTGCCGACTCCCTAAAATAGTATAGTGGCCACACGCAGTCTTTGTTTAAAGACGCTTCTTATTCATGATTTTCAGGACCTATCGCGTGACTGAACAAACGATTTATCTTCTTAAAGCCTTTTTCTTAGGCATTATCGAAGGCCTGACTGAATTTTTGCCCATCTCTAGCACTGGGCATTTAATCCTGTTTGGGCACTTAATCGATTTTTCTTCAAACGAAGCCAAGGTCTTTGAGGTGGTGATCCAGTTAGGTTCGATTTTGGCTGTGATGTGGATCTTTCGGGCGCGTCTGCTTCAATTGATTGTGGGCACGGTGCGACTCGACCCCGTTGAGGTCGCCTTTACGCGCAATTTGCTCATTGCCTTTTTGCCGTCTGCCATCATCGGGTTGCTGTTTATCAAAGCTATCAAGGCTTTATTTTTTCATCCAGGTGTTGTGGTGGTGACTTTGATCATCGGGGGTTTCATTATGCTGTGGGTCGAGCGCAACCGACCAGCCTCAGGCATTGACCCGCGTGCGAGCGCACTCACCCTCGAGCAGATCACCTGGCGGCAAGCGCTTGTGGTGGGGCTATGCCAGTGCTTGGCCATGGTGCCCGGCACTTCTCGTTCGGGCTCGACGATTATTGGTGGCATGCTGTCTGGCATCCAACGCAAAACCGCGACTGAGTTTTCTTTTTTTCTGGCAATGCCAACCATGTTAGCCGCTGCGCTCTACGACACTTACAAGCACGCCAGCCTGCTGAGCCAACAAGATATGCTGGCGATCGCCGTCGGGTTTGTGAGCGCGTTTTTTAGTGCTCTCTTTGTGGTGCGAGCGGTACTTGCCTTTGTATCGCGCCACACGTATCGCGTGTTTGCGGTGTACCGCATCATATTGGGTGTGGTGGTGGGGGCTTGGTTATTTTTGGGGCGATAGTTACTCGGCCGTTACCCCAGAAGCCTGGATAATTTTTTGCCATTTTTCACTATCGCGTTTAATAAACTCGGCAAATTCTTCTGGCGTGTTCGACATGGGGACGAGCCCAATTTCTTGAAAACGCGTGCGTAAGTTAGGGTCTTGAATCGCCTCGTGGATGGCACGACTCAGTCGCTGAACAATCGGGGCTGGTGTACCGGCCGGTGCCGAGATGCCATACCAATTGTGGATCTCAAAATCTTTCATGCCGGCTTCAGTCATGGTGGGGACGTCTGGAAACAAAGGGAAGCGTTTGCTTGATGCTAAGGCAATCGCCTTCAGTCTACCCGCGCGGATATGACTGAGCCCACCGGGGATTGTTAAAAATTCCATCTGAGTGCGGCCAGCGACTAAATCGATCACAGCTTGAGCACCGCCCTTGAAGGGAATGTGATTGATCCGCACGCCCGCTTGTAACCTGAAGAGTTCACCCGCCAAGTGATCGGCGCCACCGGTACCCGACGAACCGAAAAATACTTTATCAGGATTGGCCTTTAGGTAGGCAATTAACTCGGCTAAATTATTGGCTGGCACTGAGGGGTGAACCGCCAAAATTAAAGGGGCATCGGCCATGAGCGACACGGGTGCAAAGTCTTTTTGTGCGTTGAACGCAAGATTTTTGTACAGGTGTGGATTAATCGCGATCGGGCCCGCGTAGGCCATTAAAAAGGTATAGCCGTCAGGCGCAGCTTTGGCCACAAAGTCTGTGCCGATGTTACCGCCACCCCCCGCTTTATTTTCAACCATCATGGTTTGACCCAAAGAGGTCGTTAACAATTGCGCGATGCTGCGTACGGTAATGTCTGAAGCGCCCCCTGCGACGTATGGGACGACGAATCGAACAGGTTTGGTTGGCCAGGCATCGTTGGATTGCGCGGCGCTGGGTAGACTGGTGAGGGCGATCGTCGTTAAAAAAAGGCTAGTAAGGCCTGAGTAAAGATAGTTAGCGAAGCGCATATTCTTTTCGACATCCAATAGGTTGTGTGATTCACTCAATCACTAGTTCGAGAAATTCACTTTTAATTTTTTAATCTATCTATGGCAGTTTCGGTGAACTAGCATGCGCCAAGAAACGACATCTTCCGATGTGGTGTGGCGGTTGCGCTTGTTTTTATATCAACTGGCCTGACTTTAGCAGGCGGCTTGACCTTCGTCTACAGGCTCACCGATGAGCCGGCCGGCGGCTGTGAGCCCGAGTCTATGGGCGGATGACGCAGTAGGGTATCTGACGCATGGTGGCTTGCCACCGCTTTGCGATTCACCCAATTTAGGAGTAACTTCTTGCAAGTTCAAAAACTGTGGGTCAGTGCCCGAGCGTATTGACCTCATTTACCCCCCCCAAGGAAGCCTGATGCGTTTATTTAGTTATGAAGACCAAAGCCAGCAAAAGCGTGTGGGCTTATTGCGTACCAAAGATTCAAGCGAGTTTATCGACCTTGCGGCAACCGATGCTAGCCTGCCCAAGACGCTACTAGAAGTGATCTCAAAAGCGGGTGCAATGACGCGTATTGCTGAGTTGGCAAAAGGTTCAACCGCTTCGATTAAATCGGTTCAGGGTATCAAGTTCATTCCGCTCGTGGACAATCCCACTAAGATCATTTGTTTGGGCTTGAACTACGCTGACCATGCTGCCGAAGGTGGGCACGCCCGGCCCGAGTACCCAAGCTTTTTTATGCGTGGCCCGAGCTCAATGGTGGGTCACCTGCAGCCAATGATTCGCCCCAAGGTGTCTGATAAGTTTGATTATGAGGCCGAGCTCGCGTTCGTGGTGGGTAAGCGTGCCAAGCATTTGACCGCGGCAAACGCGTTGGACTGTTTGGCTGGCTACAGTGCCTTTAATGACGGCAGTTTGCGCGATTATCAACGCAAGTCAACGCAATGGACAATCGGCAAAAACTTTGACGCCACCGGTGGCTTTGGCCCTTGGCTGGTGACGCCTGACGAGTTGCCGCGTGGGGCCGATGGCCTGCGAATTCAGTCGCGCCTGAACGGTCAGATCATGCAAGATGCCAACACCAAAAACTTTTTGTGGGGCATTGTTGAAACGCTGGTGTTGATCACTGAGTGTATGACCTTAGAGCCGGGCGATGTCGTCATTACCGGTACACCCGCAGGTGTGGGCTATGCTAGAAAACCTCCTGTGTTTATGAAGGCTGGCGATACCATCGAGATCGATATTGAAGGTGTGGGTGTGTTGAGCAATCCGATTGCCGACGAGTAAAAAAGTTTGTTTTGAAGTACAAAAAAAGCTCGGCACCTCTAAAAGGTGTCGAGCTTTTTGCTGATATTTGACTGAGGCGATTACATAAAAAATCGCGCTCAGGGATCAAAAAATATTACAGCACGCCTTGCTCGTAAAACTTGGCGATTTCTTCGGGGGTGTAGCCAACCTCGGCTAAAACCTCAGACGTATGCTCGCCCCATTGAGGTGCGGTCGTCACGACGTCGGCGGGTGTGCGACTCAGTATGGCAGGCTGGGTAATAAAGCCTTTTTGATTGCCTTGCTTGTCATCCACCATCTTCGAGATGTGCGATTGCTTGATGTGCTCATCGGCAAACATTTCGGGCACGTTATAAACCGGGCCAGCGGGTACGCCCGCATTGTTCAGATTTTCAACCCAATACGCGACGGTGTTGGTACGAAACACTTCGTTGAGGGCTTTGTTGCACTTAGCGCGATTCACCGCACGGGTCTTTTCGTTAGAAAAGTCAGGGTCAGCCATCCAATCTGGGCGCTTAGCGAGTTCGCACAAACGGACCCAATTACCTTGACCTGAGGCGCCTAAGTTGAAGACGCCATCGCTGGCCTCAAACAAGCCCATTGGGCTTGAGGTGGGATGGTCGTTGCCAGCTTGGCCTGCGACGTCACCTTCGTTGAGGTAACGCGCAGCTTGAAAATCCATCATTGCAATTTGTGCGTGCAACAAAGAGGCATGTACCCATTGACCCTTACCTGAACGCTCGCGCTCGAGCAGGGCAGTCAAAATGCCGATGCCGGCGTAGAGGCCTGCGCTCATGTCGGCAACGGCTAGGCCAGCACGAACCGGGCCTTGCCCAGGGATGCCAGTGACTGACATCAAGCCGCCCATGCCTTGCATGATCTGGTCAAAGCCAGGGCGTGACGCATAGGGGCCTTCTTGGCCATAACCCGAGATACTGGCCAAAATGATGCGGGGGTTCACTTTTGCAAGTGACTCATAGTCAACGCCCAAGCGGTTTTTAATATCTGGGCGCCAGTTCTCAACCACGACGTCGGCTGTTTTGACCAAGCGCATCATGATGTCGAGTGCGCCAGGCTTTTTGAGGTTCAGTGTCATCGCCCGCTTGTTGCGGTTTAGATTTTGAAAGTCGCCACCCTCGCGGTTAGCGGCAAACATGCCTTCGTTGGGATCCACGCCTTTGGGCGGTTCAATGCGGATTACGTCTGCGCCGAAGTCGGCGAGCAGGCGCACACAGTTTGGGCCCGCGCGCACGCGAGACATATCGAGAACTTTAAGGTTTGAAAGTGCTGAAGAGGCCTGAATTTTTGACATGATGTTCGATTTAGATTGAAGGGCAAAGGCGGTCGGGTAGGTTTTTCTGTAATTTCGAGTTTACTGCCGACTTTCGACGTCTTTTATCGGATGTGCGCGTAAAACCTCGCCGTTCAGGGCGGGGATGTAAGCGCGGAAGGCGCAGCCTTCCTTTCCTTGGCCTTTAATTGAGTGCGGCGCTGACGTTTGCTTAATATACTTGTAAATCATAGAAATTGGCGCACCGCCGTAGCTTTTTGCAAAGTAGCTTGGTGACCACAAAGCCCCTAACGACAGCTTGTTACGGGTGATTGGGTGATTCAGCTCTAATTCGAAATCGGTACAAGCGTTGGCAAACATCGGACTTCGATCGTCAGGTATTTTTTTGTGAATCCATCGCGCGTATATATTGTTACAAAGAACCAGTTTTTGTTGCAAAGACTCACAGAATTAGCATCTTTCAAATACAACTTTTACACAGGTGATTTGGTGATCTACCTTGAGAGCGCAAATATAATTCAAGGTATGAAACGTTTGCAGGCTTACAGATACGAACTAATGCCAAACGGCGATCAGGTGCGCGCTATGCGCCGATTCTCAGGCTCGTGTCGGTTTGTCTATAACAAGGCTTTGGCACTGCAAAAAGAGAATCACGAGGCAGGCAATAAGTTCATCGGTTACGTAGCCATGGCAGCCAAGCTGCCTATTTGGAAGCGCGAAGCCGGGACTGCATGGCTGAAAGAAACACCTTCACAAGCGTTGCAACACGCCCTAAAAGATTTAGAAAAAGCCTTCAAGGGTTTCTTTGCCAAGCGGTCTGGCTTTCCAAGCTTCAAGAAAAAAGGGAGTGGTGATAGTTTCCGCTATCCTGAGCCAAAACAGATCAAATTAGACCAAAGTAATAGCCGTATTTTGTTGCCCAAACTTGGCTGGCTGCGTTACCGCAACAGCCGTGAGGTACTGGGTCAGGTGCGTAACGTCACCGTGAGCCAGTCAGGTGGCAAATGGTTCATCTCGATTCAGACCCAGCGCGAGCTTGAACAACCCTTACCAACGTCTACATTAGCCATTGGCATCGATGTCGGAATCGCCCGATTCGCTACGCTGAGTGACGGCAACTATGTTGCCCCACTGAATAGCTTCAAGACGCACCAGCAACGACTTGCACGCTATCAGCGTCGCATGAGTCGTAAAGAAAAGTTCAGCAATAATTGGAAAAAGGCGAAAGCCAAAGTTCAGAAAATTCACATCGCCGCATACAAGCCAAACTTGTCCGGCCTGCGGCCATGTATCAAAAGACAATCGACAGACTCAGGCGAAATTCCTGTGCATTGTTTGTGATTACGAAAATCACGCCGATGTGGTTGGCGCGATCAATATTTTAGAGCGGGGATACCGCTTGTTAGCCCGTGGAGAGTCGGTGCAGTCAGACCGCTCGATGAAGCAGGAACCCACCGAAGTGACTCAGGCAGCTTTTGCCTGA
>JBIIWK010000174.1:0-7069 GCA_044338955.1 Burkholderiaceae bacterium | reverse complement strand
CGTGATCGCCGAGCAAACGAGCTTTGAAGAATGCTCCCTGGCGGACGCTAATTTTTCGCACGCACAGCTTAAGTCAGCGAGTTTTCATACCGCCATCCTGACAGACACAAATTTTACACAAGCCGCATGTCAACGCGTTGATTTTTCGGGTGCGACCTTAAGCAGGGCATTATTCGCGAACGCAGATCTACAAGACAGCGAGGCGAACACAGCAACCACTTTTGCGCACTGCCGGTTCACCAAAGCCAATTTGAGCGGTGTGAGTTGGGCCGGTCCTTGCCTAGATGATGCTGCCTTTGATGATGCCGTCATGGACAAGGCAGACATCACCGGGGCGAGCCTGCACCGAGTGCGTATGCCTCGCGTATTGGCACGTCAAGCATGTTTTGCAAATGTCGATCTCACGGATGCTGATCTGACTGGCATCAACTTGTTTGAAGGCTCGCTCGCGAATGCTAAGGTGTACAACACCCACTTACGATCAGCCAATTTATTCGGTGTGAATTTTATGGACGCAAAAATTGTGAATAGTGATTTGAGTGGTTCGGATATCGAGCGAACCATTCTCGGCGTTCGCCAGGCCTTAGCGTAAACATTCGAAATTTTATATAAACCCGTATGCCACTCATACCTGACGCCATCGCAAAGCATGAATTTGTTGAAGATCTCTCCTTTGAGTCGATTGATCTACGTACGGCAGACTTAAGCGGTAAAAAATTTCGGAGGGTGAGTCTGCGGAACGCAAATCTTACCGACGCGAACGTATCGAATGCGATCTTTGAAGACTGCGATTTAAGTGGTGCCTCGCTCAGTAACACCAACCTTTGCTCTGCTCAATTTATCAATACTTTATTGCTTGAAGCGAATCTTCAAGGTGCACAAGCTCTGAGCGCACACGCGAGTCACTCAAACTTTAGTCGAGCCAACATGACCGACTCTAATTGGACGGCATCGATGTTTGACGAATGCCAATTTGAGCGAGCAGTGATGCTGTCCATCGGCTTTGAAAACGTCGATTGTTACAAGTGTCAGTTTGAAGGCGCCGACCTGAGCGGATCACAGTTAAGCCAATGGACTGCCCCCGACACTGACCTATCGTCCACGCGCTTGAACGAGGTCAATCTGAGCAAAGCCTATTTAATTGGCTCAAATCTAACCGGAGCAGTATTCACCGGATGCGATTTAACCCTAGCGCTATTGAACCGCTGCAAATTAGATCAAGCGGTCTTTAGCGGCGCGATACTGAACACTACACAGTTTTCGCAGGCAAGCCTGAATGACGCATCCTTTAAAGGTGTGAAGGCGCAGCTATTGAACTTCACTCAAGCCAATCTCACCCGAGCAGCGCTCCAAGCCGGTATTTTTGACATGTGTAATTTTTCGCAGGCTAAATTGTGTCTGGCCAACGCTGAAGGTACACAACTTAAAAAGTGTGTACTGATTAAGGCCGACTGTACTGAATCTCTGTGGACTGCGGCCTTGCTTGATAGCTGCGATCTGTCGCACGCCGTGCTTAATAGCGCTCTGATGTCAAACTGCACGCTCACAACTGTTAACTTACACGCAATACACGAAAAAAACTGCCACTGGCATGGTGCAAAACTCTCAGGGGTTTTGCGCACCGATCCAGCCTTGCTGCGCGCTGAAATTTGGCAAGCATCCACCTAAGTCATACGATTCTTTTGAAAGATTCACACCTCGCCCCCAACGATAAGGATTTTGAGATGTCTGCACACTTAGAGTTTCATCGCGTGACGCAGTCCACACACTCCCCAACGATGGCGCATGCCATTATCTCCGGCCAGACTGAGCAATGGTTTTTTTTACAAACGTCTCAAGGAGAGCTGCGCGCACGCTGTGCAGTCAGCTGCCTCATCGCGCCCGAGATCGGCGATACCGTTTTATTGAGCGTTTCGGAAGATCCGATGTCGTCTTATATATTGTCGATTCTTTTACGTCCAGAGGCAGACCACAGCGTACTCAACATACCCGGCGGCGCCACGTTTAAGACGGCTCAAGGTCAGTTGGTGATTCAGGCAACGGCGATCAGCATGAAAAGTCAACAATCCTTGAATCTCGACACCGCGACACTCACCGTTCAGGCGCAAGAGGCTGAAGTTCGCCTGAGCCGCTTGCTGAGCTGGATCGAACAAGCAGAGACCTTGGTCAGCACAATCAAGCTTGTCGCAAAAAATATAACGACAACGGTTGAACGTCGCATACTCAAAGCGAAAGAGAGCTTCAAATGGATTGAACAAGTCGACGAAACGCGGGCTGGCAGGGTGCGAATGGATATTGAGGGCCGTTTTCAAATGCAATCGCGGCACACGTCTATTAAATCTGAAGGGCTAGTCGCGATTGACGGTAAAAAGATTAATTTGGGCTAACGGGCTTGACCGCAGTACAGGTAACGCCTGCTCGAACGTTGTCCGCTGGTTGCGCCACCGTTTCATTCAATTTGTTTATTGGAGTCTGACATGTATGTATGTACGATTGCCGCGGGTCAAGCGATGGCGACGCCTGACACCTGCAACACACCAGCACCACCCGCAGCTCCCATCCCGGTCCCTTACGTGAACTTTGCGATGACTCAAATGGCGAGTCCGACTTCGACAAAAGTGCTGGTGGGCGGATCTCCAGCGCTGATGAAAACCTCTGAGATTCCGTTAACCAGCGGAGACGAGCCCGGGGTGACAGGCGGTGTGGTGTCGGGTACGTTTATACAAAAGGCCCAATTCACCGCAGCCAGTATGGTGGTGTCATTTGAAGGCAAAGGTGCCGCACGCATGGCTGACCTGATGCAAGCGAACAAGGGTAATGCCATAGGAGCGATCAGCGTTGCCAGTCAATTTACAGTTGACGCCAATTGACAAGCGACTCAGTTTGCAACGAAGGTAGAGCGGTCTAGATCGTCATCCGAACGTTTAACGCTGAAGATGCGAGGCCGTTGCACAACCAAGTATCACGTCCTAATGCTGACCAGTTATCCTGACCAAGTACAACTGGCTGTACAACTCCGCCCTTTAAATATAAATCAACCACCACATTTAGCGGATCAGTCAAATACTGCTGCACCATAAAGCACAAGCGTTTGTATTCGGCACCTCCCGGCAAGAGCCGCCTAAACAGCTCGTCTTCGACCTCACGAAGCTCAATCGTCAGGTTACTGCTACAGCAGTTAAATTCTGAACCAAGGTGCGTATCTACACCTAAGGTAGTCGCTTGGTTACCTAAGCGCAGCTGCTGCTCTGCTGGCATATTGACGGTTCGAATGTCTTGTTCAATAAGCTCGACGATTACGTTCGGATAGCTTGCGCTCAAAATCGTTTTCAACCCAAGCGCAGAGCGTGGTGACTGTGTGTATAACGCACCAAAACGCAACAACACATCAAAACCCGGCTGATTTCTGTATTTTTCGGGCTGATTGATCCCGACAAATGCATAGAAAATATCTAGCATTCGAGTATCGTCAAACTCGACAATCCTCAAATGCGGTTTTGATTTGAGCCAAGCTCTAAAAAATATTGGGTAAATCGTCTGGCTCACGACATCTAAAAAATCGCGGCGTGCGTGAAGCTCTTGCTGCTGCTCTGCTAGCAAATCCTCAGTGTAAAAATTGGGCAACGGAGACGAGACGCCATACAGCCCCAAAAAATTCGCGTCGACTTGATAGCGACCGTCTTTACGCTCAGAAATCGAATTGATATCGCGCCCAGGAAAACCCAAACTGATGTCCGGACGAAACTTAATATCCTCGACGTCCTGCGCCCCTTGCGGGCCAAGCCGTCGCAGTAGCCGATACGCTTGAAAGAACGAGAAGCGCTCTGCGCGACTGAGCAGTCGCGCTTTTAAAGTCGCGGCTTCAGACCCTGTCTCAGTGGCCATTTGAGGCTGATCCCTTTAGATTTATCTTCTATTTCGAAACGGGTATACGTATTGATTGCAGCGTAACTTGCAAGAAACCTTTCAAGCACACAGCCCCATAGATGCAACGAGCCGAGGCTGCCCCAATTATCTTGCTGACAACTGAGCGTAACGTGCTGGCCTTGCATATTCATCCCTCGATACAGCCTGTTTTCGGGTACCACACTCATCGCTAGCATCCCGTCGATCTGGCGCTCGTTCATTGTCTTCGCAGCGCTGTCTTGCGTACGCATCGAGTTGTAAAGGCCAATAATTGCCCGAAAATTTTCGATATCCTTCAAAGAAACGATGTTCAATACTGCGTGACTGACCACATCCCAAAGAAGCTTTTCGCCATGAGGGGTTTCAACCGCTCCTGTGATTGGAGTGATGTTAGAAAAAGAGAAGCGTTCAGGCGAGGTATTAGTTGGACGATTAATGTCGCCCAGCTTGAGTTTCTCTGGCAGAGTCCGATTGGTACAAGTCAGTTTAATCGACAGGGTCTCGTTACGGATATCAAGCTCGGGCGGGTAAACCAGGGCAATATAGCTCTCGACCCGAGCCGTACTGATCGTCTGTCGAACGGACGCGCGATAGCTTGCCTGGCCAGAACCTTTCACAAAACTCAGCGATGAAAACGGATGATAAGTTTTGTGATTAGCTTCGCCCTGACGCATACCCACCACGGTATCGATCGAATAGATCTGATAGTGCTCTTTAAAGGTGCTGTCAGGCACGATTGGATACTCTACCTCTTCGTGGGTCACACTGATCGGCTCAGCCTGTTGATTAAACAAATTAATCGCTGGCGTTACGTTTAACTGAAAGCTACGGCGCGACACTTGAGGCGTCACAGTCAAACGTTTGTCGAGCTCAATTTCGAGATAAAAATGCGATCCACTTAACAACTTTGCTGAGGCAGCAAGATTACAAAATTCAACGAAGAGAAATTTTTGTGGAAAAAATAATAATTCTTGCAACCAACAGAAACCAGAAAAAGCGTTTGCCGGATACGGAATCAGAGCCTCATCAAAACCGGGAAACGCCAGAGCATTGGGTAAAGACACCGAGGCACCGGCATCATCACTGAGCCGTACGGCTTTCACCTGTTTATGCAAGAGCAGAAAAAGATTAGCGGCCGACTCATGCTCATCTGATAAAAACAACCTCAGTCGATCGGGTACGAATAACTGTTGTGCAACCTCGATACCCGTAAAGCTGAGTCGAATGGTATTGATACCGGCAGAGGTCTGCGTAAAGGTCGCATCGTCTAACGTAATGGGGTGAACTTCTAAGTTGGCCGTCGTGCGAAACGAGCAAGAGACCTGCTCGACCGGAATCGAGGCAACTTCGGTACCCTCAGCGATCGCAACCGACTCGGCCAACAAGGCCTTGGGCGTGAAAAGCATCATCGTCGCCGCAGGCATCGGCCTCAAGATCTGCGGCGCAAAAATGCTTGCAAGTTCTTGTGCCACTTCAGGAAACTCACTGTCAAGCTTTTGCCGAGTCAGCCCATTTAAAAAAGCCACCCCTTGTAACAAAAGTTCGATGTCTGGATCTGTTGAGCTAGAGCCCAGCATGGGCGCAACTGCAGGGTTTGCCGCCGCAAATTCTAAGGAATGCGCCCTCAGTCGAGCCAACTCGGTGTTGTAGTACTTGTTTAACATATGCACGCAAAAGGTTGAGGCAATAGAAGTATTTGAACGTGTTCCACGGCTTGTGGCAAGGGATTTTGAGTATCAGGCCGCAGATTGCACGGTTTTGGCCTGTGGGCCGCACTCAGCGCACGGTTTCAATGCTCTTTATGTTGCTTTTGCCAAGCACTCGCGGGCACAGTCGCTTAAACTTGGTTTGCCTCGTTTAAACGTGTGTATAACTTGATTTAGGAACCTTTAACCATGAACGCATTGCCCTTTAAGATGCTTGGCTTATGTTTCGCTCTTTTGTTGAGTGTGATGACGGGGCCTGCCCTCGCGCAAGCTTGGCCTACCAAGGCCGTCACCTTCGTTTCGCCGTTTCCCCCAGGCGGCTCAGTTGATCCCATCGCCCGCTTGATCGCCGCAAAACTGACCGATGCGCTGGGTCAGCAGTTTATTGTCGAAAACCGCGTTGGCGCCTCGGGCTCAATCGGCACCGGCTACGTAGCCAAGTCTGCCCCAGATGGCTACACCTTTGTGTTTGTCTTTGACACGCATGCGGTCAACCCGTCCTTGTTGCCAAAGATGACCTTTGACACGCTCAAGGATCTTGCACCGGTTATGCTCATTGGCACTGCCCCAATGGCGCTGGCCACCGCGCCCGGCAAACCCTACAAAACCTTTGCTGATTTTGTTGCGGCAGCCAAAGCAAAGCCAGACACTGTTAGCTACGGCTCTATTGGTAGCGGCAGCCTGGGCCACTTAACCATGATGCTGGTGCAAGAGGCTGGCAACTTCAAAACCATACATATTCCGTATAAAGGCGGTGGCCCCATGGTCACTGACGTTTTAGGCGGTCAAATCGATTCGGGCATCGGCTCGGTTGCTGTGATGAGCGCGCACATCAAAAGCGGAAAAATGCGCCCACTCGCGGTGACTGGCGAAACACGTTCGGCTGCAATGCCAGATGTGCCGACCCTTGCAGAACAAGGCTACAAAGGCTTTTCGGCACTTGCGTGGTGGGGTATTTTCGCGCCAGCCGGCACGCCACAACCCATTATCGACAAGCTGAATGCCGAGGTTGCAAAAATTTTGCGTTCGCCAGACACAAACAAGCAGCTGACCGAATCAATGGGCATGGACATCAAGGCCAGCAGCCCCGCAGCGCTGCAAAAATGGACCGAATCAGAACTGCAGCGTTGGGCAAAAGTCATTAAAGACAACAACATCAAGCCCGACTAAGCAACGGGTCTGAAACATCAGCGCTCTGGCCGGCTCGTAACGAACCTCAGACTTTGGGGCTCTTTACGAGCCGGCTTCGATAGACCTCTGAGCGTTTAGTTCAGACTGCGCCTGCAGAACATTCCTAAGCAACTGACCCCATATAGGTTGATCGCTGAGTCACAACACCTCAGCGTGGCCTAAATCATTTTTTTGATCAAATCCTGCGTGGCCGCCACAAACCGGTCGATTTGCTCTCGATTATTCCAAATACAGGCATTCACACGTTGTGGGTGATCCATGGGCGC
>JBIIWK010000173.1:0-7070 GCA_044338955.1 Burkholderiaceae bacterium | reverse complement strand
ACAAAGACGCCAGCAAGGACAAGGTCTCGGTTAAGGTCAATCGAAAAAATGGTTTATCTAGCTTCATCGCAAGTTCTGTGACGACGCATTACTTGGGCCGCAAAGACACCTATATCAGTGCTAAGACTGGCAGAGTTTTAGACATCGGAGATGACATTGACGGCTTTTCAGTGTTGGGCGTAGGCCCACAAGAGTGGAATATTGCTTCGGTACGCACTTTTTACTCAGCCGACGATGGTATCGATGTCACCAATTCACACATTAAGCTGGATCGCCTTGAGATCAGGCATCCGATCGAAGATGGCATGAATATCAGCAGCAGCAGGGTCGAGGTTCACAAAAGTCTACTGTTGGATGTGACGAAAACTAGCGAAACAGATCGCGATTTATTTGACCTAGAGACCGATGATGGTGCCTCATTCGTAGAGCTTTATAGCCGTTGCTGGGTGCGGATCAAAGGTGTATTTGGTGATCAGGTGGTATTAAGTTCAAGCGAGATGCCACGCCCCAACGTTAGAGATGATAACGAGGTGGCTTATGTGTTTGAAGGCCAGCTTAAAAAAGCCTCGCTCATTTTTTCGATTGATAATGATTAATGACGGCCTCATTTGTTCTGTTGTTCGATGACTAATGATTAGGCAGGTACTCATCAGTTAAGTCATCTATGTCTGTTCATCTGTGTGCGGTCGCAGATGAACCATGCGTTAGCTTGAACGCAGTGTGATTGCCAGAACAATGCCTGCAAACGCAGCAATGCTAGTCATTAAGACCAGACTAGGATCATGCTCTTTGAATAAGAGCCCAAAGCTAAAAGTACCAAACATGAGGCTCGCATTTAAGCTAATCGGGATCAGCGTTGAGGCGACTTGAATGTCTGAATCGGATAAGCCGCGAAGAGTGGCGACGTTATTTGGAGGGGTAAATAGGCCCGTGGCTGCGCCGAGTAACAACAAGAATACGGAAAAATGCCACACGCCCCAAGCATCCAAGAACAATACATATAGTAGGCATGCACTCAGACTCAGGCACGCAGCGAACAGCATTAAGCGTTTTGGAGAATAGTTGTCTGCCTGACGACCCGACCATGCTGATAACAAAAGAAAACCAAGAGGATAAGACAAGAAAATAAAACCACTCGTTATTGGCGTAACGCCGGCCTGTCTTTCTAAAAGAAAGGGTGTCAAAAACCGAAGCCCGCTCATCACGCCCTGAAAAACAAACAACATCAGCAAGCCGGCTAACAAATTTGGTAGCTTCAAGATATCTGTGAGCGTAACGTGCGCGCTGAACGGTTGGGGAGAGGCCTTATAGGGTGGCAGTGACTGATGAGCAAGCAGCGCTAAAGCCAGTAGAAATGGAACAGTCCCAAAGAATAGCCAGCGCCATTCAAAGTAAGAGGATATAAATCCACCGACAGGCAAGCCGAGAATCATGCCAGCCCCCGCGCCTGTCGACAACATTCCAAACGCCCAGCCCAAGCGCTTTGCGTTCACCCAAAGCGAAAGTAGGGCATAACTGCTCGCCACAATTGCGCCAATCCCGATGCCCTGAACAATTCGGCTGACGATGAGTACGGACAGGGACGGCGAGGCCCCGCAGGCAATGGTCGCGAGCGTGGCGAGACAGGTACCGAATAAAAAAAGGCGTGAAAAACCAAGTCGGCGGCCTAGCCAACTTGCACAAATCAGGGTGGCGACAAGCCCGAACAACAGGCCGCTGATGACATAGGATACTGCGTGTGCGGATGAGCGCATCTCACGCGCCATGTCCGGCAGGGCAACGACAATCATAAAAGACTCAAACTGAAAAAAGCACGCGGCTAGCGCAACGCAATAGACCAATCTTTTTTCTGCAAGGGGTTCGAGGCGACCCGCGCTCATAGCGAAAAAATTACCGCTGAAGGCAGTGGGGCCTTGACAGACTTCACGTCGCTCAGTTGGTAGCAGATGTCTTGATAGAACACCCACGAATTGTCGAGACCGTACGCCGATTTCACTACAGCCGGAGTTTGAGTGTCTCGTTGGGATATGTGTTCTAACAACACGTGTAACAAAAGCGCTTTGTCGCGATCTGTACCTGACTCTAAGCGTAGGGTTTCATCCGGAAGCGCGACGCGCTCTCGATCGTTAAAGATAGATTCGATCTTTTTTATGTCTTGCAGCCGTAACAGCGCGGCAGAGACATCTTCTAATTGTGACGCAAGCTTGATGGTCAGAGGATTGCGTCGAGCAGCTTGAAGATAGGGTGTCCGGTCTGGAACATTCCAAGCGCGATAGGCATAGCGGACTGAGTTGAGCAAGGGATCTGGCAGTCGCTCGACGAGTTGCTCAACATCAGCTCTTGCTTGGATGCTGAGCGTTTGGCGAAGTATCGTACTGAACGGGGATTCTGTAGCCGGCTGCCGTGGATGGCTCAAGCCCTGCGCTAACTGCTGTAGGCGCGTACCAAAGAAATCATCTATTCGTTCTAGGTACTGCTGAAGGTCTGCAATCGCGATAGAGCACTGGCCGGTATCAAATTCAAATGCACCCGCAGCGGTTGTTATTTTATTGAAGTCAGCGAACAGCGCATCAAAGCATCGTTGCGCATCACCGCTAAAATTCTCATCGACCATGAGGCGCCATTGCTTTTTAGAATACAAACGATTTTTTCCATAAAACCACCATGCTTCGTTATTTGGCCCGTAGCCAAACGCACTGTAGTGGGTCTGGCTAGAAAGAATCGCAATGCCTGACACGTCATCTGGATTGAGCGCGAGAACCAGCGCAATGAAAATCGTCGTTTCATCCAGACATGAAGTGAGCCCGTCCGGGGCCCGCGAGCCGTGGCCGCGAAATTTTCGGTGCGCGTGAACGAGATCATAATTTTGGTAGATATACGCTGGGAATCGCTCGTGGAGAAGGTCATTCAAGAGCAAAGTTGTCCGCGCAGCTTGCTGCTCGCCTAGAGCTGCGCGATCCTTGAGGGCCCGTTGAATTTTTCCGAGCATATAGTTTAGTTGCTCGTGGCCCAAGCGGCGTCTTTCTGTTTGTATATCCAAATACCCATATATCTCGGCGATTTCAGTTGGGTGCACATGCTTAAAGCCACGGTCGACTTGGCGCTGAATCTCGCGTAGGGTCTTTGAAAGACCCTCGTCACCGACCGCAACTGCGGGGATCAGCGCAGGCGCAGGCTCAAGAGCCCCTTTCGGGGGCGAATATTTAGAACGAATTTTTTCTGAGAGAAGCCAAAGATCGGCTGATAACAAATTTGCTAACAGTATTGGCGCAATCAGCGTACTGTTGCACAAGACATCGAAGATGTTAGGGGATACCGCGGCGCTAGGATCGTGCGTGATGTCTTGCGATCTGACGGTCACGAAAAAGCCAATGGCAACTTGTGTTTCACGGTGAGCCTCGATTTAGGTGTGAGCGATCCTTTCTTGAATGAGCTTACCGCGCTTTAGGAGTTCTGAGGACCTCGTCGTATCGATGTCGCCCCGCATCTCTGCGGCAATGTGCTTCTCTAATACTGCGAGCATCTCTTGCTCGTTAGCTAAATAGGTCATGCTTCATCACTCCTGTTGGCACGCACTGAGTCTTAATTTCGGAACATAAAGTACACGGCACCCAATAAGCACAAGCCAGCCCAGATATAGTCGGTTTTAAACGGCTCGCCCATATAGAAAACAGCAAAGGGTACAAAGACCCCAAGCGAAATGACTTCTTGAGCAATCTTTAGCTGTCCGAGCGAAAAATGTTGGTAGCCAATCCGATTGGCGGGTACTTGAAGGGCGTATTCCAGCAAAGCAATCGACCAACTCACTAAAACCGCGATCCACAAGGGTTTGGTCGACAAGTTCTTAAGATGGGCATACCAGGCAAACGTCATAAAGACATTCGCGAGGGCTAAAAGACCCACAAATGAAAAAGGACCCACAAAGTTCGATAAATTGGTCATCCATTGATAGTAATCCTTGAATCTATCGGCGATGCGTAGATACAAGACTTGGGTTTTGCGGACTCTATCGTTCAAAGTGCTGTAAGTGAGTTACTTTTACTCGCAAAACTCCAAGCCCTTATACGAGAGCAGAAACTGGTGTAAGTTTCTAGCCAGACCACCAAAATAATATCAGTGGCCAAACAGGTTTCAAAAAGTTCAAATTTGCCGGTCAACATGAACAGAGCATCTGTAATCAAAGCGCAGACTAAAAGAAGGCGCGCTTTTAGCAACTGGGTATCGCGCCTTCCTTTCTACTACGGTTGGGTGTTGATTGCCATCGCCTTTATTACGATCGCGATCGGAATTAGCGCTCGCACGTCGTTTTCACTGTTGCTGCCTCCCCTTATTGACGAGTTTCACTGGTCGCGCGGCTTAGCCTCGGGGTCTTTTGCGTTTGGATTTTTAGTGTCAGCAGTGATTAGCCCCACCGTCGGGCAAGTGATGGACCGCTATGGGCCTCGTTTCTTGTTGCTCGCTGGCGCGTGCCTCACCGCGCTGGGCTTGTTGTTGGCCACCATGATGCAAGAGCCTTGGCAGCTTTATGCAACGCTAGGGTTTCTCGTGGGGGGCGGTACAAACCTCATGGGGTTTAGTGTTCACTCGATCTTTTTGCCCAATTGGTTTGTGCGCCGTCGTGGCTTGGCCCTGGGTATTGCGTTTTCAGGCGCGGGGATTGGGGCGTTGGTGATCTTGCCTTGGTTGCAAGAGATCATCATCCGCGCGGGCTGGCGCGCCTCGTGTTTGGCGCTCGGGGCGGTCGTATTGTTTGTGCTGGCCCCCCTTAGTTTTTTTGTCTGGCGTCGCCCTGAGGATCTGGGGCTCGAGCCAGATGGACAGCGTGGTCAGACCGAGGCACAAGTAAGTGCGAGGGCGTCAAACGTGGTTGACCACGCATGGGTAAACGCCGAGTGGACGATTGCAAAGGCGATGCGAACCCATCGTTTCTGGTGCATCATTTTTGGCTATTTTTGTGCACTCTTTGCCTGGTATGCGGTGCAAGTGCATCAAACAAAATATCTTGTAGAAGTTGGCTTTAGCCCAGCCACGTCAGCCTGGGCGCTGGCACTTGTGAGTGGCGTTGGGATGTTTGGGCAGATCGGTATGGGTGCGCTGTCTGATCGGATTGGTCGAGAGTGGGCCTGGGGCGCTAGTTGCCTGGGTTCGGCGATCTCGTGCGCGGCCTTGCTTGCTCTTGAAGGTACGCCCGCTCTGTGGTTGCTGTATGTGATGGTGCTGTCACAGGGCATGTTGGGCTATGGCATGACTTCATTAATGGGACCGATTGTCATGGAGATGTTTCAAGGAAAATCTTTCGGTTCAATCTTTGGCGTGGTCACGATCGCAGTGATGGCCGGAGGCGCCGTGGGCCCTTGGGTGACAGGCGTGATTTACGACGAAACGGGCAGCTATCGCGCTGCCTTTGCGCTTTCGCTTGTGTGTTGTTTGCTAGCGAGTATTGCGATTTGGATCGCTGCGCCGCGCAAAGTGCGGTTGGTACAGGGAAGGATTAGGTCCAAAACATCTTAGGATGTTTTATTGACTACCCAATAGGTAAAGCCAGATAACGCGGCCGTTACAAAACGGCCCCAAGCAATTCTTCTCACTCGACCTGAAGGCAGCCAAGATCGAATAAGGTTGCTGACTTGATTGCATAGAGTACTGCTGTTTAAATGCTTACTTGCGCTTTGAAATCAACCTCGGTTTGAGCCTGCAGCACCCCAGTGCGACACGCGGTGCGAAACTGTTCATAATCACTCTCGACGACATTCGCATAATTATTTGCGTAGCGCACAATGGCGTCTGAAAATTCTTCATTATTTCCTAAGTAGCTAGTCATCGCACTCGTCAGGCCGCCAGCCTTGGCGTGTGCATGAGCGAGGATATCGCAACACAGCCACGCGTAGCGCCCAAATATTTGCTCGGACAATAGTTCGATCTCGGCTGAGACTTTCATGTCGCGTAGCTGGCGAAAGTAATATTCATAACCCAAAGGACCCGTTGCCCAACCAAGAAAGCTGTCACTTGCTGATTGCATCAGGCGCTGGCCATAAACAATTTGTTGACCACGCTGTTTATGATCAATCTTGCGCTTAGAACAATAAGGAGCCAGCACAGAAGGTAGCGCCTGTTTGACTTGGATAAACAGAGGTTGTTCATGTGCGTCGGTCAGTAATAGCGCGAGGCAGCGTGTGCCGACGCTGCCTACTCCCACAACTTTAAAAACCATATCCTGAATCTTGAAGCGTGAAAGCAGTAAACGTTGACTCGGGACCAGCGTTTTCAGATATTTTCCAAAACCCTCACGAATGGTTTCTCCCTCATTGAGATACATCCACTTATCGTCGGCTGCAATTAATGTGGCCTTGCCCTGTATGTGAAATGTTTCGGGCGGATCATCGCGCAATATCCATTTTCCGTCCTTTTTTTCCGCAATCTTAGGCAGCAAGTTGAGGTGTGTGCGTTGTTCGGCCTTTTTCATCAGTTTTTCAATTTGTTTTCGACCATCTTCATAGATAGCCGATGCCAGCATTTCATCGAAGGTTATTTTTCGATACCAAATGTCTAGGGCGCTCATTTCGGCGTATTCTGCGATGCTCTGCTTATAGTGTTCAACGGCTTTAAACACGATATCATCGGTCGCGCCTGACTTAAATCCAAGGTCCCTCGCAGCGACAGTGATGCTTGCCGCCAACCGTTTGATGTCCCATTCCCAGGGGGCGATGTGGGTTTCATCAAAATCATTGATATCAAAAACCAGATGTCTCTCAGGGGTCGCGAAGCCGCCAAAATTCATGATGTGTGCGTCTCCACAAATCTGTTGGATGAGTCCTGTTTGCGGTGTCGTCGAGAGGTCGTGAGCTTGAACGCAAGCACTACCCCGATAAAAGGCAAAGGGCGATGCAAGCATTCTTCCATACCGCAAGGGGATCAGTCGTGCAATACGATTTTTATTTGACTCTCTCAACAGTTTGATCGGGTCGCGTTTGATATTTCCAACGGCATCATGAGATGCCCGCGGGACATTAGTGCGTATGATTTTTCCATCTTCGATGGGCTGACTTAAACTCGTTTTATTATTCATCTCG
>JBIIWK010000014.1:0-22008 GCA_044338955.1 Burkholderiaceae bacterium | reverse complement strand
CAATAAGGGGCGGGTGGCTCCTGAGACCCGCATCAACACTGGGGATATCGTACGGGTGCCCCCGATGCGTTTGCCCACGCCCGAGCAAAAGCGGGCGGTGCCGGGGCTTGAGTTTCCGATCGTTTTTGAAGACGAGGGCTTATTAGTGATTGATAAGCCCGCCGGTACGGCAGTGCATGGCGGCAGCGGGGTGTCTTTTGGCGTGATTGAGGCTTTGCGTGCTGCTCGCCCAGAGGCCCGGTTTTTAGAGCTCGCCCACCGGCTTGATCGCGATACTTCGGGTTTATTACTGATTGCCAAAAAAAGAAACGTTTTGCTCGCTTTGCACGAAATGTTTCGGATGGGGGGCGGTAGCAAACATTATTTAGCCTTGGTTGAGGGTGATTGGGTCAATGCACGCCAACACATCCGGTTGCCGCTCGCCAAATGGACCACCCAAACCGGCGAGCGCCGGGTCAAGGTGCAGACCGAGGGGCAAGTTGCCCACACGATTGTGTCTGGCTTAAAGCGGTTTAAAGGTTTTAGTCTGGTTGACGCTGAACTGCGCACCGGTCGCACACATCAAATACGGGTGCATTTAGCTTCGAGCGGGTTTCCGATTGTGGGCGACGACAAGTACGGGCGCGACGAAACCCAAGCACAGCTTAGCCAGTTTGGGTTTTCACGTATGTTCTTACACGCGCACCGTTTTAATATGCCGCATCCGCTTACCCAAGAGCCCCTACAGCTGGTCGCACCTTTACCTGCGGTTTGCGAGAAACTTCTGCAACAATTGCAGCCTCTGCAATAAACCCGACACCTGGCATCTCATGAAAAAGTATTCTGTCATCGTCTTTGATTGGGACGGCACGCTGATGGATTCAACCCACAGCATCGTGCAAGCGATTCAAGGCGCCTGTCGCGATCTTGAGTTGAAGGTGCCCACCGCTGCTCAGGCGGCCTGGGTGATTGGTTTGTCGCTCGAACCGGCCTTGCGCCGCGCAGTGCCTGACCTGACAAAATCCATGGAGCCTCTATTTTTAGAGCGCTATCGCCATCATTATTTAGGCAAAGATAAAGAACTTAAGTTATTCGATGGTGTCCCCGAATTATTGGCCGATTTAAAGGCAACAGGCACCACGCTCGCGGTGGCAACTGGCAAGAGTCGGGTAGGGCTCAACCGCGCTTTAACCGCCACGTCGCTGCACAGCACTTTCCAGGCCAGCCGTACGGCCGACGAAACCTTTGGCAAACCTCATCCCGGAATGTTGCTCGAACTCATGGACGAGCTGATGGTTGAGCCCGAGCAGGTGGTGATGATTGGTGACACGTCGCATGACTTACAAATGGCCGCTAATGCTGGCGTGCATGGGGTGGGCGTGGCGTATGGCGGTGCACACCCCGCCGCCGAACTGCGCGCCTGTCCAAATCAAGGTGTGGTCGAACAAGTTGCCGACTTACGCCACTGGTTGTTTGAGCGCCTGGCTTAAACAAGAGGAGCGACACCTCAACCTGTTTTGACGGCCCCCAGCATCAGGTCGATTTCATTCGCTGCAATTTAGCCGCTCTGCAAGGTTATCGTTGGCAAATCGGGCGGCGTTGGTTATTCTAAAGCGGTGATTATTTCGCTGGATTATTTTTAGCCGTGCGGATCTTTTTTTGGTTTAATCACCACCTGTTCGAGCAGCATTTTCGACGGCTTCGACCGCCGTCTTTCTAAACTTTCAAACCTGAGAGCCAGATGCCTAATTACCGTGCCCCCCAGATTCACAGCTCTGAAATCACCCCTGAAGAGGTTTGGCAAAGCCGTCGCCACTGGATGAAAGCGGCGGGCGCCTCAGTGTTGACTGGGGCGGCAGCGGGCTGGCCCTCGATTGGTGGCGCAGCAACACTGCCAACCCTCGACGCATCGATTTCAAAACAGTTCTTCACCATGGAGCCCCGCACCCCAGAAAAAGATGCGGCGTCTTACAATAATTTCTACGAGTTTGGCTTGGATAAGGGTGATCCGGTCAAGCACGCGCACAAGCTTCAAACCAGCCCCTGGAAAGTGCGCATCGAAGGCGAGGTGGTCAGCCCCAAAACCTTGGATATCGACGATATCCGTAAACTCGCACCTCTTGAAGAGCGCACGTATCGCATGCGTTGCGTAGAGGGATGGTCGATGGTGATCCCATGGATCGGTTACTCAATGTCCGAGCTCTTAAAGCAAGTGCAACCGACAGGGAATGCAAAGTACGTTGAGTTCATCACTGATGTACAACCTAAAAATATGCCGGGCTTGAGCTCGCGCACGATCCAATGGCCTTATAACGAGGGCTTGCGTTTAGACGAGGCCATGCATCCTTTGACGATGCTGGTGATGGGCATGTACGGCAAAGTCTTACCCAATCAAAACGGTGCACCTGTTCGCCTGATGGTGCCTTGGAAATACGGCTTCAAATCAGCAAAGTCGATCGTCACGATTCGTCTGACCGAGAAACCTCCCGTGAGCAGCTGGATGAAAGCGCTACCAAGCGAATACGGCTTTTATTCAAACGTGAATCCAGAGGTCGCCCACCCACGCTGGAGTCAGGCCACAGAGCGGCGCATCGGTGAAGACGGCGTGTTTGCGCCGAAGCGCAAAACGCTGATGTTCAATGGCTATGGCAACGAAGTGGCGTCTTTATACACCGGCATGGATCTGCGTAAAAATTATTGAAACACCTGGGTAACCTGTGATCGTGTCAAGTCACTTTCGAATGCCTGAGGCAACTCTTGAAGCGCACAAGCCGTACTCGAACTGGCTACCCTAGATGATCCCCACTCTCTCTGCCCGCACGCTTGATCGTGCAAAAATTTTGCTCTTCGCCGCAGGTTTGTTTCCGCTAGCTCGTTGGATTTGGCTAGGTCTACAAAACGATTTGACGGCGAACCCAGTTGAATTTTTGTCGCGATCTTCGGGTACTTGGACCTTAGTGTGCCTGCTTGTGACGCTGTCTGTGTCACCGCTGAGGCTGTGGTTGAATCAACCCGCCTTATTGCGCTGGCGCAGAATGTGCGGGCTGTTCACCTTCTTTTACGCCAGCTTGCATGCGCTCGCTTGGGCGTGGTGGGATCAAGGCTTTGAGTGGGCGCCGATGTTGTCTGATGTGTGGAAACGACCCTTCATCATGGTCGGGATGGCAGCTTTTTTGACGATGTCGTTGTTGGCGATTACCTCAACCCACGGTTGGATGCGCAGGCTTGGGCGACGCTGGCAGCATTTGCATAGTTTGATTTACGCGATTGCCTTGCTTGGTTTGCTGCACTATTACTGGCACAAGGCCGGTAAAAATGATTTCTCAACCGTCACGATCTACGCAGCCTTTATGGGGCTACTACTGGGGTGGCGTTTGTGGCGTTTTCAAAAACGCCGCGCGCTGGCGCGCACCGCGCCGATCAGGTGAGCTTTGGGGGCAGACAAACTGAGCCTGAGTACACGCAGGCCTGAGAAGGTATGCCTCAGAGCCCCGAGCCATTGGTGGGTAGGGCGCGTAATCTGGCTGCAGTTTGTGCGTCTGGTTTGCTGTTCACTAACTCAGGACGATAGTGCATCTGAAACGCGGCGATCGTGTGCAGGGTGTTTGCGTCAAAGTAATTTGACTCGGGCACGCTGTAACCCACACGTTTTAATTGCTTTTGAAACCAACCGGCATCGGGTGGGCCATAGCGAACATATTCTGCTTGGTATTTGGCGGCGGCAGCCTCGTCAAACCAACGGCCAACCCCCGCTTGTGCAAGTTTTTTCCAGGGAAACGCAGGCCCTGGGTCTTGCTTGCGCAGCGGCGCGACGTCGCTATGGCCTACGATATTTTCAGGCGCTACGCCATGACGCTTGGCGACCTCACGCGTCAGCGTGATCACCGCATCGATTTGTGCTGCAGGAAATAAAGGGCCTAGTTCACCGCCACTATTGCGCGCCCAGCCCGGATGAACGATTTCGATACCGATCGAGCGAGGATTCACGAAGGTTCGACCATACCAGCTACTTTCTCCGGCATGCCAGGCGCTTAAATTTTCGTCAACGAGCTTATAGACCACGGGTTTGCTGTCGTCAGAGACAACGTAGTGCGCACTGACCTCGCGGTTAGTGAGGGTCAGCAAAGCGTTTGGCTTGGTAGACGCCGTGTAATGCAGCACGATGATGTCAATGCGGCTATTTTTACCGCTGGCCTTGAGTGATTCATCCAGCCTGTAATTGCTGCCACTATTTTGCGAGGCACAGCCTGTTAATGCCAGCAGCATCAATACGACTAACAGTGAATGACAGCGAGCGAGTGTTGCGAAAGCCTGAGCTCGCACAAGAGTGAAGAATTGATTGTGTTGCTTGGATTGAGCGCCTAGCTGATATCGCGCAAAAAAAATCTCAGTCATTAAAAATCTCAGTCATTAAAAGTTTTAGCCAGTCAATTTGTAGCTGTTCGCCCGCACACAAAATTACGCTAAGCGGCTTGAAATAAAAATAGTGTCGGGTGTTTGTCGAGTACGGGTTTGGGCTGGGATTTCCATTGCGTGATTGTCAGCGTACGCACCCATTCGTCTTGGGTGGTGAGCGCGCGTGCCACACACAGCTTGGTGTTGCCCTTGAGATGTTCAAGCAAGCTGTTAAACATCGTTAGATTGCGATAAGGCGTTTCGATGAGCAATTGTGTTTGCTTTTGTTTACCTGAGGTTTGCTCCCAAACTTGTAGTTGTCGACTGCGATCAGTGGCTTCGACCGGGGCATAACCATGAAAGACAAAGCGCTGGCCATCAAGCCCGCTTGCCATGAGGCCCAGCAAGATCGAGGAAGGACCGACCCAGGGCTTGACCGTCATCCCCCAGTTGTGTGCGATGGTAACGGCGCGCGCGCCTGGGTCGGCGACCGCAGGGCAGCCGGCTTCAGAGACCAGACCGATATCGAGGCCAGCGCGCAGCGGTTTCAGCCAGCTTTGCAATTGCTCGTCATCGATGCGCGGGCTTAGCTCGTGGATGGTGATCTCTTGTAAAGGCCGAGCGAGCGACAGAAGCTTTAAAAACGCCCGGGCGGTTTTGGCATTTTCGGCGATGTAGCAACTGAGCAAGCCAGCCTGCGCCTGAGCGGATTCGGGTAGCCACTGCTCGATGGGGGCGATGCCTAAACCCACCGGCATCAAATGCAAGGTGCCACGCGTTGAAGAAGAGCTTGATGCTGTTGTCATATGTTTGTGTCTAAAAGAAGCCGTGATCGAGTTGTCGTGTGTTTGTGTCTAAAAGGGACCGTGACCCCGTGATTGTGTGTTTTTGTCTAAGAGGGAGCCTGATGCTGTTGTTGCGTGTGTGTCTTCGAGTGGATCAAGCCCCACTTGGGCGAGCATCCGTGTCAGTTCAATCAATGGCAATCCGATGATTGAAGTTGGATCGCTGCTGTCCATGCTTTGCATCAACGCAATCCCGAGGCATTCGGCTTTAGCGCTGCCTGCAGTATCAAACGGCTGGTCGATGGAAATGTAACGCGTAATGGCTGCCTCAGAGAGCGTTCGAAAAACGCAGTGGGTGGGAACCACTGCGCTTTGCACCTGCGGCCCGAATACGACGGCCAACGCGCTAAAAAAAGTGACTGCCTGACCCGATAATTCTCGCAGTTGCGTGTGTGCGGCGGCGGCGTGACCGGGTTTGCCCAGGGGTCGCCCGTGCACTGACGCGACTTGATCTGCACCGATTACGATATGCGTGGGATACATCCGAGCGATATGTTGTGCCTTGGCAACCGCCAGTCGTCTCGCCAGTTGTTCAGGCTGTTCGCCTGGCAAAGGTGTTTCATCTAGGTCTGGTGAAACCGAAAAAAAAGGAATTTTTAGCCTAGAAAGCAGTTCTTGGCGATATTTTGAACTTGAGGCAAGGATTAAACGAGGCGTCACGAGGGTATTTTGAACTTGAGGTGAGAATTAAACGAAAAGTCACTAGGGTGATTTGAACTTGAGGTGAGAATTAAACGAAAAGTCACTAGGGTGATTTGAGCTTGAGGCAAGGAATTGAGCGAGCGGCCGCCAGGGCATTGGTTTTGGGTCTGTCTATTGACGTTGAGCGGGTAAACACGCTATTATCTCTTGCTTTGCTGCTTTTGTTGCAGAGAAAAAGCTCGCGCAGTCATACCGCGCTGCGATTCAGTTTTAAAAGCATAAAGGCGGCAAGGATAAGAGGATGTCAAAAGATCTTAGTCCAGGCTTTAGGTTGGGGGTACCGCCAACCGTTGATGTGTTCGAATTTGCGCGACGCGGCCAATTGATCGAAGGTGTATTTTCGGTCAACCGTTTAGATCGCTTGCTCGAAGACGTGCCAGAACAGCCCTTTGCAGAGTTGGTCGCGCTCGAGCAACCGCCGCAACACCCTGGCTTAGTCAAGTATTCGCTTCAAGGGCGGCGTAGTAAGGTAGGCAAGTTGCAGTTGGTCGTAAAAATTCAGTCTTTACTGTTGCTCGAGTGCCAAAGATGTCTGGGTGATTTGTTGTTCCCGATTGACCGGCAAACAGTGTTTGAATTGGTGGTGCGTGAATCAGATCTCGATCAAGGTGATCTTGAAGATAGCGATTTAGATGCGCCCGAAAAGATAATGGGGTCTCCAACATTTAATTTGTTGGATCTAGTTGAAGATGAAATGATTTTAGAAGTTCCCTACGTGCCCAGGCATGACACATGTCCTGAGCCCTTAGGTGGGGCAGAAACTGAGGCGCAAGCTGCAGAGTCTGTCGAAGATGTGCAGCGTCCCTCGCCATTTGCGGTATTGGGGCAGCTGAAGATTAAAAGTCAGTAGTTATTATTGAGATGGTTGGCGTACAATTCGCCGATCCACAGGAGTTGTCATGGCTGTTCAGCAAAATAAAAAATCCCCTTCAAAGCGCGGTATGCACCGTTCGCACGATTTTTTGGTCAATCCGTCTACGGCGGTCGAGCCAAACACTGGCGAGCAGCATTTGCGTCACCACATCAGCCCGACCGGGGTGTATCGTGGCCGCAAGATCTTCAAGACCAAGACTGACGAATAAAGCGGGTTGACGGGCTACTCGTCCCCACACTCACCGCTGCATCCTCACGTGTCTGCCGTGATTCGTATCGCGATCGATTGCATGGGTGGTGACTCGGGTCTTCCAGTCACGATTCCTGCTGCGTTCGCTTTCGCTCAGCGATTTTCCGATACCCACTTGCTTCTGGTTGGGCTCCCTGAGCCAATCAGGCAAGCTGTTGTCGAGCACGCTAAAGACTATCCCGACGTCTTACCCGGTCGCATGACAATTGTGGCGGCCACAGAGGTCGTCCATATGGACGACTCGGTCGAAATCGCGTTGCGCCGCAAAAAAGATTCTTCCATGCGGGTCGCGGCCCAAGCCGTCAAAGACAATCAGGCAGATGCCTGTGTCTCGGCAGGTAATACCGGCGCCTGGATGGGAATTTCAAAATATGTTTTGAAGACGCTCGATGGCATCGATCGGCCAGCCATTGCGTCGGTCTTACCCAACCAACTTGGTGGCACCACCATCATGCTCGATCTAGGTGCGAACGTCGATTGCTCGGCGCAGCACTTGTTACAGTTCGCCATCATGGGGACCGCCTTTGCGCAGGTGGGTAAGCAAAACCCTAATCCTTCAATTGGCCTGCTCAATATTGGCGAAGAAGCGATCAAAGGCAACGAAGTCGTTAAGCAGGCGGGCGAATTACTGCGCAACAGTTCGTTAAATTTTTATGGCAATGTCGAGGGTGACGATATTTTTAAAGGTACCGTCGATGTTGTCGTGTGTGATGGCTTTGTGGGTAACGTGGCCCTCAAAACAGCCGAAGGTGTTGTACGAATGATGTCGCAGATGTTGCGCGAGGCGTTTACCCGTAATCTCATGGCTAAAGCGCTTGGCCTAATTGCCTTGCCAGTGCTGCGACGCTTTCGCGCACACGCTGATAATCGACGCTTTAACGGTGCAGCCTTGCTTGGCCTACGAGGTGTTGTGATTAAAAGTCACGGTTCAGCCGATGCGATTGCCTTTGGTTTTGCGCTAGATTGCGCCCGCGCCTCGGTCGCAAATCATTTGTTATCGCGCACCACCGAGGCCATTGCACAGTTGACACAAACCCAATCCCTCGCGACGACCGAGGCCAGCGCCATAGCCAGCGCCACGGCTACCACCACTGCCGCCACCGGAGACCTTGCATGACACAGGCACTGCCCTATGCGCAAATCGTAGGCTCAGGTAGCTTTTTGCCGCCACGCTGCGTCAGCAACGATGACTTGGCTGCAGATCTTGCTACCCGTCAGATTGAAACCTCTGATCAATGGATATTTGAACGCACCGGGATCCGTCAGCGCTACCTCGCTGAACGCGGTGTTAAGACGAGCACGCTCGCCACTGAAGCGGCGCTCCGTGCACTCGCCGATGCCCAAATCGAAGCTGCTGAAGTTGATCTGATTATTTTGGCCACCTCAACCCCTGACTTTGTGTTTCCAAGCACAGCCTGTTTGGTACAAGCCAATATTGGCAACAAAGGGGCAGCTGCCTTTGATGTGCAGGCTGTTTGTAGCGGCTTTGTGTATGCGCTGACTACGGCCGAAGCTTTTATTCGTGCTGGCCGGGCACGCTGTGCCTTAGTGATTGGTGCCGAAGTGTTTTCAAGCATCCTCGACTGGAACGACCGCGGCACCTGTGTGCTGTTTGGTGATGGTGCGGGTGCCGTCGTTGTCAAAGCTAGCCCCGAGCCTGGGATCTTGTCGGCCGAACTGCATGCTGATGGCAGCCAGATGGGTATTTTGTCGGCGGCCGGCAACGTGGCTTATGGTGCAGTAACGGGTGATCCGTTTTTGCGCATGGATGGCCAGGCAGTTTTTAAACAAGCGGTCACAGTGCTTGACCGCTCTGCGCGCGAAGTGGTGGCTCAGGCTGGCCTGCAGTTGTCAGATATTGACTGGTTGATTCCGCACCAGGCTAATTTGCGTATTTTGACCTTTTTGGCGCGCAAGCTAGATATCCCGCTTGAAAAAGTGGTGGTGACAGTGGATCATCATGCCAATACGTCGGCGGCCAGTATCCCCTTGGCGCTTGACGTCGCACGGCGCGATGGGCGAATCCAGCCCGGTCAGCTGGTGCTGTTGCAAGGTGTTGGGGGCGGCTTCACCTGGGGCTCTGTTCTCGTCAAAATGTAGGATACAGAATCAGAGAGCACGGAACCAAGAACCAAGAACCAAGAACCAAGAACCAAGAACCAAGAATCAAGAACTAAGAACTAAGAATCAAGAACTAAGAACCAAGAACTAAGAACTAAGAAACACAGAACACAAAATACGGAATTCAGAACATAGAATTCAGAACACAAAATACAGAATACAGAACATAGAATTCAGAACGCAAAATACAAAGCACAGAAATACAGAACACTCAAAAACCTTAAACATTAAACGCTATGAAATTTGCTTTCGTTTTTCCGGGCCAAGGCTCGCAGTCGGTTGGGATGATGGATGTGTGGTCAGACAATCCTGCCGCGATGCAAGTGATTGCGCAGGCGAGTGCCGCGTTGGGTGAAGACCTTGGCGCCTTGATGGCGCAAGGCCCTGCCGAGCAATTAAGCCTCACGACCAATACTCAACCTGCGATGTTGACGGCTGGTGTGGCGATGTACGAAGCTTGGTGCGCAGCCGGTGGCCCCAAGGCGAGTCTGATGGCGGGCCATAGCCTGGGTGAGTACGCTGCGCTAACGGCGGCTGGGGCGTTGACCTTGGCTGACGCCGTGCGTGTCGTGCGCATTCGCGCCGATGCGATGCAGGCTGCCGTACCCGTCGGTACGGGTGCTATGGCCGCAGTGCTGGGCCTAGAGGACCACTTGGTCATACAAGCGTGCCTCGACGCAGCAGAGGGCGAAATTGTCGAAGCGGTCAACTTTAATGCGCCCTCGCAGGTTGTGATCGCGGGTCACGCAACCGCTGTGCAACGCGCGATTGTGACCGCAAAAGCTGCCGGTGCGAAGCGTGCCATGCTCTTGCCCGTCTCGGCCCCGTTTCATTCAAGTTTGCTTAAACCTGCCGCTGAAGTGTTGGCCGGTGCGCTATCAAAAATCAACGTGTCGACCCCTGCGATTGCCGTTGTAAACAACGTCGATGTGGCGATCGAACAGTCGCCCGATGCGATTCGCGATGCCTTGGTGCGGCAAGCCTGGCACGCCGTGCGCTGGGTTGAAGTGATCCAGGCCATGAAAGCGCAGGGGATCACCCATATTATTGAATGCGGGCCCGGTAAGGTCTTGTCAGGCATGATCAAGCGGATTGACCCTGAGTTGGTTGCGCTTTCGATTACCGACCCTGAATCCCTGCAAGCCGCACTCGATGCGTTGGCAGCAGCCTAAGGATAACGCCATGGATCTGAAAGATAAAATAGCTTTAGTTACAGGTGCCTCGCGTGGGATTGGCAAGGCGATCGCACTCGAGCTCGCAGCACGCGGTGCTGTCGTCGTGGGTACCGCCACCACCGAAGCGGGCGCTGTCGGCATTACAGAGGCGCTGGCGGGCCATGGCGGCCGTGGTGTGGTGCTTAACGTCACCGACGCTGCAGCCTGCGACGCGTTAACCGATGCACTGGCCAAAGAGTCGGGTGGGCCACACATTCTGGTCAATAATGCCGGCATTACACGCGATAATCTTGCAATGCGCATGAAAGACGACGATTGGGATGCCGTGTTGCAAACCAACCTCACCTCCGTATTTCGGCTGTCTCGTGCCGTGATGCGCGGGATGATGAAAGCACGCTGGGGTCGTATCATTAATATCACCTCGGTGGTGGGCTCGAGCGGTAACCCGGGGCAGGCTAATTACGCTGCAGCCAAAGCGGGTGTTGCTGGTATGAGTCGAGCGCTGGCCCGAGAGCTGGGCAGTCGCGGCGTAACCGTCAATTGCATCGCCCCTGGTTTTATTGCTACTGACATGACCAGCGGCCTAGACGATGGTCAAACCGCGGCACTTTTAACGCAAATTCCCCTTGGACGCCTTGGGTCTGCAGCTGATATTGCTCATGCTGCAGCCTTCTTGGCGTCTCCCCAAGCCGGTTACATTACAGGTACGACACTCCATGTGAATGGCGGCATGTACATGTAGCAGGTTTTTTTTCTGCCGGTTCGCTATAATTCGGCGAACTTTTCCCCCTTTGGAGATATGAATGGAAAGCATCGAACAGCGCGTTAAGAAGATCGTCGCTGAACAACTCGGCGTAAATGAAGCCGAGATCAAGAACGCCTCCTCTTTTCTTGACGACCTCGGTGCCGATTCACTCGACATGGTCGAGCTAGTCATGGCACTCGAAGACGAGTTCGAAACCGAAATCCCCGACGAAGAAGCTGAGAAAATCACAACTGTGCAACAGGCTGTTGATTACATCAATTCGCGTTCTAAGTAATAGGCTGCTGTCAGTCTTTGTGAATGGCGTGAGCTTTCACAAAGATTGCGCAGGGCAGGGTCAGTTAGGCGGTTAAGAAGTCTGGTGTAAACGCGACAGGGGTCTTACGACGCCCTGCTGTGCTACGCCATACGGCTTGGCCGCCGTTATCACATATAAGGAGTGATCCGTGAAGCGACGAGTCGTCATAACAGGTCTTGGCATCGTGAGCCCAGTGGGCAATGATATTGCTACGGCTTGGGACAATATCGTGAACGGTCGATCGGGTATCGGGCGCATCACACGGTTTGATCCTAGCGCGTTTAACGCGCACATCGCGGGCGAAGTGAAAGACTTCGACGTCACCTCGATTATCCCGGCCAAAGAAGCGCGCACCATGGATACCTTTATCCATTACGGCATTGCAGCGGGTTTGCAAGCCTGGACAGACTCTGGCCTAGATATTGCGCAAACCGACCCCGAGCGGGTGGGTGTGATCATCGGATCAGGTATTGGCGGTCTGCAGCGCATCGAAGAAACCCAAACAGAATATTTACAGCGCGGTCCGCGCCGGATCTCGCCATTTTTTGTCCCTGCGTCGCTGATCAATCTGATTTCAGGGCAACTCACCATCATGTTGGGTCTTAAAGGCCCGTCTTATGCTGTCGTGTCCGCCTGCACAACCGGTTTGCACTCTATTGGCGACGCCGCCCGCATGATCGAGTACGGCGATGCCGATGTGATGGTGGCTGGTGGCGCTGAATCGACTGTATCGCCTCTGGGGATTGGTGGTTTTGCGGCCATGCGCGCACTTTCGCAACGCAACGACGACCCCACTACCGCCTCGCGTCCTTGGGATCGCGATCGTGATGGCTTTGTGCTCGGAGAAGGTGCCGGCGTATTGGTGCTCGAAGAGTACGAGCATGCCAAAAAGCGCGGTGCGCGCATTTACGGCGAGTTCGCCGGCTTTGGTATGAGTTCAGATGCACACCACATCACAGCACCTGACCGTGATGGCCCACGCCGCGGCATTATCAATGCCTTGCGTAATGGTGGCATCAATGCTGATCAAATCCAGTATGTCAACGCCCACGGTACCTCGACACCCTTGGGTGACAAAAACGAGACCGAAGCCTTGAAGCTCGCGTTTGGTGATCATGCCAAAAAACTGGTGGTGAACTCAACAAAGTCGATGACCGGGCATTTGCTGGGCGCAGCGGGCGGGATCGAAGCCGTTTTTACGACCTTGGCGGTATATCACCAGATTTCTCCACCTACCATCAATATCTTTAATCAAGATCCAGAGTGCGATCTTGATTACTGCGCCAATGCCGCACGCGATCTCAAAATCGATGTGGCGCTATCCAATTCTTTTGGTTTTGGTGGTACCAACGGCTCAATGGCAGTACGTCGAATCTAGTGTTTCGCCGTGCCTCGCCAGAGCACCTCACGGTACCCCTGCGCGTATTACCTCTGCAATTGCAACTGACTCAGCCCCGCTGGGCAGTTGCGCTGGGTTGGTTTGCCTTAGGACTTGCCTGGGCGGCCCTGGCACTGAGCGCTGCTTGGCAGGGTCTGCCGGGCTGGGCGCTCGGGCTCGGGGCTGCGCTGAGCATACTTGCGTACTATGTCTTTGAACAACGTAGGCATTCGTGGTTAGAAGATCACTGCTTGTGTTTTCGACAGTCGCAAGGCCAGTTTGCGACCGTGCCCAGTAGTTTTTTAGGCACTTTTTCTAAAAATACCGGTCAGATCGCTTTGACACCTGTTACTTTGCAACAGCACTGGACGCATATTTTTGGATTGACCTTACGTTTGAATTTGCATAATCACCCTCATAACAAGCCCGAAGCCGTCACCGTGACGCTTTGGCGCAGTCAGTTGCCTGCTCAAACTTTCCGCCGCCTGAATATTTGGGCGGCTTGGTATGAAGCGCACTGCACGCCGTTATCCAAAGGGGAAACCGCGTGAGTGAACGCGATGTAGATGCGGAGTTAGTCTCGCGGGTGCAGGCTGGTGATAAGCAGGCCTTTGACCTGTTAGTGACCAAATACCAACGAAAAATCATGCGTTTACTGTCTCGCATGATTCGCAATCCTTCTGAAATCGAAGACGTCGCTCAAGAAGCCTTTATTAAGGCCTACCGCGCCTTGCCGCAATTCAGGGGTGATAGTGCTTTTTATACCTGGCTCTATCGCATCGCGATTAACACGGCACGCAATTGGCTGGCCGCAAATAAGCGCGCCCCAAGCACGCCTTCTGGCTTTGAAAATGAAGAAGGTGAAACTTTTAGCGAATCTGACGTACTAACCGATGGAAGTAACCCCGAATCAGAAATGGCGAGCCGCCAAATCGCAGAAACAGTCAACAAAGCGATTAACGATTTGCCCGAAGAATTACGTAATGCCATTGTGATGCGTGAAATTGACGGTATGACCTACGAAGATATTGCAGAAAGTATGAATTGCCCGATCGGCACGGTTCGGTCTCGGATTTTCCGGGCTCGCGAAGCGATTGCGCTACGTTTGCGTCCTTTGCTGGGTGACACCGGCGACCGGCGCTGGTAAGGATAACGCTATGAAAGAGCAGTCTACAACCCCACAGGCGAGCGACGTCCCTTTGAACGACGCCGCTGCAAGCGAACAGGTCACTCTGACCTCAACCGACGTGTCGGTGACGATCTCGGCGTGGATGGATGGCGATACGCAAACCAGTTTGCCTTCAGAATTATTTACGGCTTCAGGGCATGCTACCTGGCAGGTGTATCACTTGATCGGCGACACGTTACGTACACCCGACTTGGCACTGTCAACGCAAGCGAGCTTGTCGCAGCGCGTGGCGCAAGCCCTGGCCGCCGAGCCTGCGCTGAGCTTGTCCGCGCACGCGTTGACGACCCGCGAGGGCGCGCCCGTTGCGAAGAACGGCGCGAGTGCGAGCGACTCCCCTCAACAAGACTCGACACCAATCACGACAGCGTCAAACGCAGCAGAATCTTCGCGCCTTGTGTCGGCGCCAGAGACAGCGCGCAAGTTGACCCCACTAGCAAAACTGTTGCGCCGCGTGGTGTGGCCAAGTGTCGCGATGGCCGCTGCTGTGGCCTCGGTGGTGTGGGTGGCTAAGCCTCTGTTCGTACCCGAATTGTCGGCGCCCCCAGCACAAACGGCCAACGCCAACGTGCAAAGCCCGGTCGTGTCCAACCTTGAGGCCACGGCCGTGCGTGACTACGTGACGGCGCATCGCCAGATGTCTGGTCCGTCAAATGTCCGACCTGCATCATTTGGTGCTGCGCGCTAATGGGTAGCGGGCAAGGGCGAGGGGGCTGCAGCGGCATTTGGTTTAAGCGCGTTGCGCCCATGGCTTCGCACAGTGTGTTGTTAGCTTGTATCGGTTTTTGTATTGGGTTACCCACGCAGGTGCTCGGTCAAAGCGCGCCAGTGACTGCGTCAGTAGTTGATGCGGCGACACCGCGTTCAGCAGCATCCGCGCCACCGGGTTCGGTTGAGAGTTTGGCTGCAGTGAAGTCGCCGGGTTCAGTTGCTGGCGCGACGCAAAGCGTGGTGTCGGGCTCACTAGAGGCCACGCTGCTGCGGCAAATACAGCGGGCAGCAAGACATCTGAATTACGAAGGTGTCTTTACGTTTCAGCAGGGCGAGGCGATCGAGTCGTCGCGCCTGGTCCATGTGTTTGATGGCCAAAACGAAAAAGAACGTATTGAAGTTCTCGATGGGCCACCACGTGAATATCTTCGTCTAAACGATGAGGTGCAGAGCTTGTTGCCCGAGCAAAAAATAATTTTGCGCGAGCAACAACGTGGTGATCGGTTTCCGGGTTTGCTGTTGTCAGACCCAAGCTTGCTTGAAGCGCACTATCAGTTGCGCACAGCGCCCGAGCTCTATCGCGTAGCTGGGCGTGCCTGCCGCGTGATTGAAATTGTGCCGCGCGACGCGCACCGTTATGGTTATCGCTTGTGTGCGGATAGCACCTCAAATCTATTGCTTAAAGCACAAACATTAACGGGCCAGGGCGCGGTACTCGAGCAGGTTGCCTTTACGCAGGTGACCATCGGGCACGCGATCAATGAGCAGGCGCTGCAGCCTTCTTGGCCGATCGCAGACTGGTCAATACAACACACCAAACAACAGGTCATTGATTTGGGCGCACTAGGTTGGCGTGTGCCCGCACCGCCCGGCTACCTGCCCACCTCGCAGCTTGCGCGCGTCTTTGCTGAGCAACGTACGGTCAATCAATTGGTGTTGTCTGACGGTTTAGCAACAATTTCAATTTTTATTGAACCTTATCGCGCAGAGCGGTCTGAGTATCTATCCCAGGGCGCTACGCGTAGCGGTTCTGTCAATATCTTTGGGATCCGTATTGCAAATTTCTGGTTGACTGTTTTGGGTGAAGTGCCGGCTGCCACCCTTGAACTGTTAGCGCAGTCGATTCAATACGTTCCACCAGCGGGCTCGCGCTAGCAAGCCTTCTTAGAATGTTTTACTGGAGTCCATGATGCAAGAACAATTTCATTTTTCTGCGTATCCGTCGATGAGACGTGCGCGTCGCGCTGCCTTTGCGCTCTTGATGGCCGTGATCCTCATTGCAGGCGGTATGCAGCACCTGACCGTGCAAGCCCAGGTTGCAGGCTTGCCTGATTTCACCACGATCGTTGAAAAGTCTGAACCCGCAGTGGTCAATATTCGCACGACAGCAAAAGTCGCTGCGCGATCGGGTGGTCAAGGCCAAGACCCCTACGAAATGTTTCGCCATTTTTTTGGACCTGACTTTCAACCCCCGGGTGGCGCACGTCCTGGCCCTCAGCAAAATCCACGTGGCAAACCGCGTGCCGAGCCTGAAGAGCGTTCAGTTCCCCGCGGCGTGGGCTCTGGCTTCTTCATATCAGAAGACGGTTATCTGTTAACCAATCACCATGTGGTTGAGGATGCGACTGATATTTTTGTCACGCTGACCGATGCGCGCGAATTCAAAGCGAAAGTAATTGGCAGCGACAAGCGTACGGATGTTGCACTGCTTAAAATCGAAGCCAAAGGCTTGGCCTTTTTGCCGATTGGTAGCGCAAAGCTGCTTAAAAAAGGGCAATGGGTGATGGCGATTGGGTCACCTTTTGGCCTTGAGTCGACTGTGACCTCAGGCATTGTGAGCGCTCTGGGTCGTGAAACGGGCGATTATCTGCCGTTTATTCAAACAGACGTTGCGGTCAATCCTGGTAACTCAGGCGGCCCTTTGCTCAACCTGAAGGGCGAAGTCGTGGGAATCAACGCCCAGATCGTATCGCGCAGCGGTGGTTTTATGGGGATTTCCTTAGCGATCCCGATTGAAGAGGCGATGGCCGTGGTCGATCAATTGCGCGCAACGGGGTCGGTCACACGTAGTCGGATCGGCGTACAAATCGGCGAAGTCAGCAAAGATGTGGCGCAGGCCATCGGCTTACCTAAGGCTGAAGGTGCCTTGGTTGGGGGTGTTGAGCCCGATGCCCCGGCCGACAAGGCGGGTGTCTTGCCTGGCGATGTCATCACCAAGTTTGGTGACAAATCGATTGGGCGCTGGTCTGACTTGCCTCGCTTGGTGGGTGAAACTAAGCCAGGTACGACCTCAACCCTCGAAGTTTGGCGTAAAGGCAAGCCGCTTACCCTTAAAGTGACGGTGGCCGAGCTAAAGGCTGACAAAATTGCAGCGGCCACGCCTGTAACGCCTAAGGCTGCAGAACCCGTCACCACGGTGCTTGGCATGGAAGTCACCCCTGTCAAAGAAGACGTTCAGAAAAAGCTGCGGATTAAAGGTGGCGTACAGGTGACCGCCGTTGCGGCGCCTGCCAGTACGGCGGGGGTGGTTGAAGGCGACATTATTCTGGCGGTCAACGACACCGATGTCACCGCTCCCGCTCAATTTGCCAAGGTGGTGGCTGGGTTGGATCAGTCTCGACCTGTCGGTCTGATGGTTCGAACTGGCGAGCAAACCCGCTGGGTCGCCGTTCGTACCGAGAAGTAGGCCTTTCTGACGGTTAAGTAGCCCCAGACAGGCTAGAATAGCGGCTGGCCGCAAAAGGGGCGCAGAGCGCCCCTTTTGCTTGGTATCTTACTTTTTAGGCGTTATGCAGCATATTCGCAATTTCTCGATCATTGCCCATATTGATCACGGTAAATCCACCCTTGCAGACCGGTTAATTCAGCGCTGCGGCGGCTTAGCCGACCGCGAGATGTCGGCGCAGGTGCTCGACTCGATGGATATCGAGCGCGAGCGTGGCATTACGATTAAAGCGCAAACTGCCGCGCTGCACTACAAAGCGGCAAACGGGCAAATTTACAATCTCAATCTGATTGACACCCCGGGTCACGTTGACTTTTCGTACGAAGTGAGTCGTTCGTTGTCAGCCTGCGAAGGCGCGTTGTTAGTGGTCGATGCCTCGCAAGGTGTCGAAGCACAAACCGTTGCCAATTGCTATACCGCGATTGAACTGGGCGTTGAAGTTGTACCGGTCTTAAACAAAATGGATTTGCCCTCAGCTGATCCTGAAAGTGCTCGCGCCGAAGTCGAAGAAGTGATTGGTCTTGACGCTTCTGAGGCCATTTTGGCAAGCGCCAAAACCGGCATGGGAATCGACGAAATCCTCGAAGCTGTGGTGGCGCGCATCCCTGCCCCCAAAGGTGATCCAACGGCACCGTTGCAGGCCCTGATTATCGACTCGTGGTTTGATAATTATGTTGGCGTGGTGATGCTGGTGCGCGTCGTCAACGGCATGCTCAAGCCTAAAGACAAGATTTCTTTTATGGCAACAGGTGCAGTCCATCTGTGTGAGCAAACCGGTGTCTTTACGCCTAAGTCACAGCCGCGGCCGCATCTGTCGGCGGGCGAAGTAGGCTTTGTGATTGCAGGCATCAAAGAACTCGCTGATGCCAAAGTCGGCGACACGATTACCTTGTTGTCTAAGCCGGCCTCCGAGGCCTTACCCGGCTTTAAAGAGGTCAAGCCGCAGGTGTTTGCGGGCTTGTATCCGGTTGAAAGTAGCGAATACGATCAGTTGCGTGATTCGCTTGAAAAGCTCAAACTCAATGATTCGTCTCTGATGTACGAGCCCGAAGTTTCGCAGGCGCTTGGCTTTGGTTTTCGTTGCGGCTTTTTGGGCTTGCTGCACATGGAAATCGTGCAAGAGCGTCTTGAGCGCGAATTTGATATGGACATCATTACCACCGCGCCCTCGGTGGTCTACGAGGTGGTGCTGCGCGATAACAGTGTGATCCAAATTGAAAGCCCGTCGCGCATGCCCGAGGTTGGGCAGTATCTTGAAATTCGTGAACCGATCGTGACGATCACCTTGTTTATGCCCCAAGAGTATGTGGGCCCGGTGATGACGCTGTGCAATAACAAGCGTGGCCAGCAACTAGATATGACGTACCACGGACGCCAAGTGCATTTGCACTACGAGATGCCCTTGGCTGAAATCGTGCTCGACTTCTTTGATAAATTAAAGTCAGTGTCGCGTGGTTACGCTTCGATGGATTACGAATTTAAAGAATATCGTGCCGCCGATGTGGTCAAAGTTGATCTGTTAATTAACACCGATAAAGTCGATGCCCTGTCGAATATCTGCCACCGCTCAAATGCCCGCTATCGAGCTCGCGATGTCGTCTCGCGCATGCGCGAACTGATCCCCCGTCAAATGTACGACGTGGCGATTCAGGCCGCGATCGGTGCCGAGATCATCGCCCGCGAAAACGTCAAAGCTTTACGCAAAAACGTGTTGGCAAAATGTTATGGCGGTGACATCAGCCGCAAGAAAAAACTGCTTGAAAAACAAAAAGCGGGCAAAAAACGCATGAAGCAAGTCGGTAGCGTCGAGATCCCGCAAGAGGCGTTCTTGGCAATCTTGCAAGTTGATGATTAATAATCTTTCTCCAAGGCTAAGCAGATGAGCTGGAATTTTGCCCTGATACTCTTTGTGCTGATGCTTGTCACGGGTGTGGTGTACGCACTCGACAAATTCTCACTGCGTCCAGCGCGTCAACGCCGCGTTGAGCAGGCCTTAGCTTTGGCCCGCCCAAGCTGGGTGAGCCTGCCTCACACCGAGGTGCAAAACCGCGAAGAACAAATCCGCACTGAGGTCGGCCATGTGCCTTGGTGGGTTGAGTACGGCGTGAGCTTTTTTCCGGTCATTTTGTTTGTGTTTGTGTTGCGTTCATTTATTGTCGAGCCGTTTCGTATCCCGTCTGGCTCGATGTTGCCCACCTTGCAGTCGGGCGATCTAATTCTGGTGAATAAATTTACCTACGGCCTGCGCTTGCCGGTCATTGATAAAAAAGTTATCCCATTGGGTGAGCCTGCGCGCGGCGACGTGATGGTGTTTCGCTACCCCGTTGACCCTTCAGTCGATTACATCAAGCGTGTGGTGGGTTTGCCTGGCGATCAACTGGCTTACCTGGATAAAAAGCTATTCATTAATGGTAAAGAAGTTCTCAGAACGGCTGCTGGGCAATATTTTGAACCAGATCGTGTGAGCTATACCGCACAATTTACCGAGCAGCTTGGCGAAAAGCCCCATCAGATCCTGCTAGATGAGCGAAGATCGCAAGAAATAGGACCAATTTCAAACTTTCCGTATCGTGAAAAGTGTGAATACCTCAGAAATGGTGTGCGATGCACCGTTCCGGCGGGGGTTTACTTTATGATGGGTGACAATCGCGATAACAGTCTGGATAGTCGTTACTGGGGTTTTGTCCCCGAGGCTAATATTGTCGGGAAAGCATTTTTTATTTGGATGAACTTTAGCCACCTGAGCCGTATCGGTCGCTTTCATTAAGTTCATATTGTTCTAGCCACCGTTAACTTTTATTTGTACATGTCACCCTCTGCGCTTGAGACTTCGCTTGGATATCAATTCGTCAAACCTGCTTTGCTTGAGCAGGCTTTGACGCATCGTAGCCACGGGGCACGTCACAACGAGCGGCTTGAGTTTTTAGGTGACTCGGTACTAAGCGTGTCCGTGTCGGCACTTTTGTTTAGTCATTACGGTACGCTCGATGAGGGCGACCTCTCGCGCGTCAGAGCAAACTTAGTCAAGCAAGCCTCGCTTGCCGAAATCGCGCAAAAGCTTGAAATCTCAAAATACTTGCGCCTAGGCGAGGGCGAGCTGAAAAGTGGTGGGTTTAGGCGGCCCTCGATTTTGGCCGATACCTTCGAGGCGATTTTGGCTGCCGTGTTTTTAGATGGCGGCTACGTCGCAGCGCAACAGTTAATCGAGCGCCTGTATGTGCCGATTTTGGCCAGCGTCGATCCGCTTACCTTAGGTAAAGACGCAAAAACTTTGTTGCAAGAGTTTTTGCAAAGTCGTCAGTACGCGTTACCCGTATACAGTGTTGTCGCCACCCATGGCGCAGCGCATAGTCAGCAGTTTGAAGTTGAGTGCTCGGTTCCGGTACTCGATATCAAGGTGGTGGCCGCAGGTGCCAGTCGTCGTGCCGCCGAGCAGTCGGCAGCCAAACTAGCACTTGTTGCGGCTGAGGCAGCTAGCCCAGCCCCCGCTAAAAAGCGTTCAACCCGGGCGCGCAAAACGGCACAACTCACGCTGCCGGTTGCGGTTGCCCAGGAGCTTAAATGACAGAAACAGCATATCGCTGTGGTTTTATCGCAGTAGTCGGACGCCCTAATGTTGGTAAATCTACGCTCACCAACGCCTTAATTGGTAGCAAAATCACCATCGTGTCGCGTAAGGCACAAACCACGCGCCATCGTATTCAAGGCGTACTCACGCGCGAGCACGAGCAATTTGTGTTTGTTGACACGCCCGGGTTTCAAACCCGCCACGGTGGCACCATGAACCGCATGATGAATCGTGTGGTCACGCAAACCTTAGCTGGTGTGGATGTTGTGCTCTTTGTCGTTGAGGCGGGCAAGTGGTCGCCTGGCGATGCAAAGTTGTTATCACTGTTGCATGATCCAGCCCGCACGATTTTAGTGATCAGCAAAATTGATCAGCTTAAAAATCGGGATGAGCTCTACCCGTTTGTCGCAAAAATCGCGGCGCTGTATCAGTTTGATGCAGTGGTGCCGGTCAGCTCAACCAAAAAGCATCAGCTTGATCAGTTGTTGGATGAGGTCTCTAAGCGCTTGCCTGAAAACGAAGCCTACTTTGATGCCGACACACTCACCGATCGTCCAATTCGTTTCATCGCTTCTGAACTCATCCGCGAAAAAATCTTTCGCTTAGTCGGTGACGAACTGCCCTATGGCTGTACGGTCATGATTGAGCAGTGGGAAGAAACCGACAAAGGCGTGCATGTCGCAGCCTGCGTGATCGTCGAGCGCGATAGCCACAAGCCGATTTTGCTGGGCGTGGGTGGTAGCCACATGAAACGCATCGCCTCAGAGGCACGGCAAGATATTGCCAAGTTGCTGGATAAGCCAATTCACCTTGAGGTGTATATCAAGGTCAAAAAAGGCTGGGCTGAAAAAGAGGGCAGCCTACGCGATCTAGGCTATGAGTAAACGCGCTGCGCGCGTACACGAAACCCCGGGCTATGTGTTGCACGCAACGGCCTGGAAAGAAACCTCTCTGATTGTTCAAGCATTTTCACGCGACCATGGCTGGGTCAGCATGGTGGCCAAGGGTGCCAAGCGCCCACACTCGGTGCTACGTTCGG
>JBIIWK010000172.1:0-7137 GCA_044338955.1 Burkholderiaceae bacterium | reverse complement strand
GCCAAGCATTGAGTTCACCCACCAAGCCACGCCTAAAGGCCAGTACGCAAATCACAAAGATTAAACCAATCACGATGGTGACAGACTCGCCTAAGCGTTGAAACCACTCAACACCAGTATGTTTGGCGATCGCGGCACCAAAATCGCCAACTTTGTTTTCAAGCAGCACCACAATAAAGGCGCCAATGACCGGGCCTACCAACGTGCCCATGCCACCGATCAGCGTCATTAAAATCACCAGGCCCGACATCTGCCACGTGGCATCTGACAAGGTTGCCGATACAAAAATCAGCATCTTGGCTGAGCCCGCTAAGCCCGCCAGCAGCGCAGATAATACAAAGGCTAAAAGCTTGAAGCGCTCGACATCGAAGCCAAGGGATATGGCACGCGGTTCATTTTCGCGAATTGCTTTGAGCACCTGACCAAAGGGCGAATGCACCGTGCGCCAAATGATGACATACCCTAAGATAAAGATTGCCATCACGACGTAGTACAAATTGAGATCGTTTTTAAGATCAATCAAGCCAAACAAGGTCCCGCGCGGTACGCCTTGCAGACCATCTTCGCCACCCGTGAATTTAGCTTGCAGAAAAAAGAAGTAGACCATCTGCGAGAGCGCCATCGTGATCATCGCAAAGTAGATGCCACTTCTGCGAATCGCTAACGCGCCCATGACAATGCCTAATACGCCAGCAACCGCCACACCGTACAGAATACCGAGTTCAGGCGAAAACCCCCAGGCTTTGATGGCGTGCCCCGAAGCATAAGCGGCACCACCTAAAAAGGCTGCGTGCCCAAACGACAGCAAGCCTGTAAAGCCCAGCAGTAAATTGAAGGCACACGCAAATAAGGCGTAGCACATGATTTTCATGGCGAAGATCGGATAGATCCCGAGCACGGGAACCGCTGCCAGAAATGCAACAAATAAAATATAACCAAGCGCTTGACGATTCATTTTTCTTTTCCAAACAGACCTGCCGGACGCAGCAACAACACGATCGCCATGATGATGAACACCACCGTGCTTGAGGCCTCAGGCCAAAATACTTTAGTCAAACCTTCGATCACACCCAGGCCAAGGCCAGTGACAATCGCACCTAGAATCGAACCCATGCCACCGATCACGACCACGGCAAACACTACGATGATCAGGTTTGAACCCATCAGCGGCGAAATTTGCAAAATCGGGGCTGCCAACACACCCGCAAAGCCAGCAAGCGCCACACCAAACGCATAGGTGAGTGTGATCATCAGGGGCACATTGACGCCAAAAGCTTCAACCAGCCTGGGGTTTTCAGTGCCGGCCCGCAACAGGGCGCCCAAGCGGGTTCGCTCAATTACAAACCAAGTTGCAAAACACACCACCACCGAGGCAACTACGACCCAGGCGCGGTAGTTAGGTAGCACCATAAAGCCTAGGTTGGTTGCGCCGCGTAAGGCCTCAGGTGTCGAATATGGTTGCCCAGAGACGCCATAGAAGCTACGAAACAGACCTTCCATTAAAAGCGTGATGCCAAAGGTGAGGAGCAGGCCATACAAATGATCAAGCTTATAAAGATGCTTGAGCAGAAACTTTTCAATCAAGATGCCGAACAGACCCACAATGACTGGTGCAAGTGCGAGCATGACCCAGTAGTTCAGATCAAAATACGCCATGCCCATCCAGGCTAAAAAAGCACCAAACATGTATAGCGCGCCGTGCGCGAAGTTGATGACGTTCAGCAAGCCGAAAATCACCGCCAGGCCCAGAGACAAAATGGCGTAAAAAGAACCGTTCACTAAGCCAAGTAAGAGTTGGCCAAGAAACGCTTGAAGAGGTATGCCGAAAATAGTGATCATTGTGAATCAGAACGCCAAAGGTGCAGAGTCAACAAAATAAACCTTCGGTACGCCAGAGCGCACCGAAGGTTTGATTGTGCTTACTTCTTGATAAGTTTGCAGGTAGATTCAGCAAGCGTGGTGAAGACAGACTCACCAGGCAGTACTGCGATTTGTTTGTAGTAATCCCAAGGGCCTTTTGATTCAGATGGTTTCTTGACTTCCATCAAGAACATGTCGTGAATCATCCGACCGTCTTCGCGCACGTAGCCATTTTTGGCAAACATGTCGTTGACCTTGTTCGACTTCATCCACTTCATCACGGTGTCGCCGTCATCGCTGCCGGTTGCTTTCACCGCATTCAAATAAAATGAAACGGCAGAATAGTCGCCCGCCTGAATCATCGAAGGTTTGCGCTTAACCTTCGCTTCGAACTTGGCCGACCAAGCGCGGGTTTCGTCGTTTTGATCCCAATACCAGCCGTCAGTAAATTGCATGCCCTGGGTGACATTGAGGCCGAGCGAGTGGATGTCGTTAATAAAAATCAGCAGGCCGGCGAGCTTCATGGTTTTGCCGATACCGAATTCGTTTGCCGCTTTGATCGAATTGATCGTGTCACCACCCGCGTTCGCCAAGCCTAAAATTTGAGCCTTTGAGCTTTGCGCTTGCAATAAAAACGAAGAAAAATCTGAAGAGTTTAAGGGGGCACGAACTTGGCCTCTGATCTCGCCGCCAGCCGCTTTTACGACGTTTGCCGTGTCACGTTCAAGCGCATGACCAAAAGCGTAGTCAGCTGTTAAGAAGTACCACGATTTACCGCCGGCCTTCACAATCGCAGAACCGGTACCGCGCGCAAGCGCCACGGTGTCATAGGCCCAGTGAACGGTGTAGGGTGTGCATTGCGCGCCAGTCAGATCTGATGCTGCCGCACCGATTGCCATAAAGACTTTTTTCTTTTCGGCGGCGATACCAGCCAACGCCAGATTGACGCCAGAGTTGGTGCCACCAATTAGCATGTCAATTTTTTGTTGATCAAACCATTCACGTGCTTTTGCAGCAGCGACGTCGGCCTTATTTTGATGATCTGCAAACAACAGTTCGATTTTTTTGCCATTGATTTGACCGCCCATGTCAGCAATGGCCATACGCGCTGCTTCGATACCGCCAGGGCCATCGATATCCGAGTAAACGCTGGCCATGTCGGTCACAAAACCGATCCGAATAACGTCATCAGAAATATTGGCTAAAGCCGATTGTGAAACAAGGCCAAAACCGGCCAACATCAGCGAAGCACTTAGAGTGCGAAGTTTCATTGTGGATCTCCGAAAGATTGCGACATGTAACGATAAAAAATTAGACGTCTGACTGCAAAGACGTCATCATAGAACGCAAATAATAATTAAACGCCTAACAACTCGGTCAAAACAGCTTGCTTGGATTGCAGTTCGGCGGCGTCAAAATGCTCGACGATTTGGCCATGCTCGACGACATAAAAACGGTCTGCTAAGGGGGCGGCAAAACGAAAATTCTGCTCAACCATCACAATGGTGTAGCCCTTGGCTTTTAGCATCTTGATCATGCGACCCAGCGCCTGCACGATCACGGGCGCAAGGCCTTCAGAAATTTCGTCAAGCAACAACAGATTGGCGCCGGTGCGCAAGATACGGGCGACGGCCAGCATTTGCTGTTCACCGCCCGATAAGCGGGTACCGGGCGAGTTGCGGCGCTCAAGCAGATTCGGAAACATTTCGTAAATTTCTGACAGCGACATCCCGCCACCTAAAGAACCCACTGGTGGTGGTAGCAGTAGATTTTCTTCGCACGATAAGCTCGCAAAGATGCCGCGCTCTTCGGGGCAGTAGCCCACACCAAGCTTGGCAACTTTAAATGTTGGCATGTCAATGACTTCAGTGCCGCCAATGCGTACTGAACCCGTACGCGCGCCGGTTAACCCTAAAATCGCGCGCAACGTGGTGGTGCGGCCAGCGCCGTTGCGCCCGAGCAGTGTCACCACTTCACCTTGATGGACGGTCAGGTCAATGCCGTGCAAGATGTGCGACTCGCCATACCAAGCGTTTAAGCCTTTGATTTCAAGTGCAGCGGTACTCATGCGTGTGCTCCGGCGAGTTCGCCCTCGGTGGTGCCCATGTAGGCTTCCATGACCAAGGGGTCTTTTGAGACATGGGCGTAATTGCCTTCGGCCAACACTGCGCCGCGCGCCAAGACTGTGATGGTGTCTGCAATTGAAGACACCACATTCATATTGTGCTCAACCATCAAAATTGTGCGCCCAACACTGACGCGCTTGATCAACTGGGTGACGCGATCAACGTCTTCGTGGCCCATGCCCTGCGTGGGCTCGTCAAGCAGCATCAGTTCGGGTTCCATGGCCAAGGTCGTAGCGATTTCAAGCGCGCGCTTGCGCCCATAGGGCAGACTGCCAGTAATTTCGTTTGCAAACTCGCCTAAGTCGACCTGCTCAAGCAAAGCTTGAGCGCGATCGTTCAGCTGATTCAAATGCGTGTCACTTTTCCAGAAGTGAAACGAAATACCGGTTTGGCGCTGTAAACCAATGCGTACATTTTCAAGCACAGTTAAATGCGGAAACACGGCCGATATCTGAAACGAACGAATGATGCCGCGACGCGCAATCTGGGCAGGGCGGTCGCCCGTGATGTCGACACCATTAAATTGGATCTTGCCGCGTGTTGGAGGCAAAAATTTAGTCAGTAAGTTAAAACAGGTGGTCTTGCCCGCACCATTGGGGCCGATCAAAGCGTGAATCTGGCCCCTTTGAACACTGAGCGAGACGTCGTTGACCGCGACGAAGCCTTTGAATTCCTTGGTGAGATTGGTTGTCTCAAGGATGATGTCTTTCATGCGTATCTTTGCGAATAGAGAATTTTTGGTTGCGAGCGCGCATTATGACGCAAGTGCAGCAAAAGCTAAATGGGGGTTTGTCATAGGTGGCGTTAGTCTTAGTAATTACCCTTATTGCCAGATAAGAGCACGCCCTCGGGCATCCTTGTGCAGTAGGGCGTTAGGGTGATTCAGTGTCAAATTTTAGTTTTTGACCGATATTCACATAAATCGGCAATCCCGCATTGCGGGCATTTTGGGGTGCGTGCAACGCAAATATAGCGTCCGTGCAAAATCAGCCAGTGGTGCACGTTTAGTTTGAACTCGTCAGGTACAAACTTTTCGAGGCCTTTTTCAACTGCAACGACATCCTTGCCAGGGGCGATTTTTGTTCGGTTTGAGACCCTGAAAATGTGGGTATCAACAGCAATGGTGGGTTGCCCGAACGCCGTATTCAACACGACGTTGGCTGTTTTACGACCCACCCCGGGCAAGGCCTCAAGCGCTTCGCGCGTTTGCGGGACCTTACCCTTATGCTGATCAAGCAAAATCTGACATGTGGCCAAGACGTTTTTTGCCTTGTTTTTATACAGGCCGATCGTCTTAATGTAGTCGGTAAGCTTGGCCTCACCCAAGGCAAGTAGGCCTTTAGGCGTGCCGTGTTGGGTAAAAAACTTTCTTGTCGCTAGGTTCACTGCTTTATCGGTTGTTTGCGCCGATAACAACACGGCAATCAGCAACTGAAAATCACTTTTATATTCGAGCTCGGTGGTTGGCTGCGGGTTCGCTGCCTGCATCCGACTAAAAATCTCGCGTCGTTTAGCTGGATTCATGGGCCTGGCCTATGCGGTTGTCGGCGTTGTGCGTCGCGCGCGCGCGCGCGCCAGCGCCTGTGCAATGGCAGCTTGTCTGTTTGCGTGCGCAGACGTCTCTGCGTCTTGCGTCGTACCACTGGTTGAGGCGTTCACGTCAGTGTCGCCAAACTCTGGCGACTGCCTCAGTGATTCAGGCCCTTTTGCCAGGCGTCTTTGCCGCGCCTCAAAGTAGGTTCGAGCACGCGTGGCATCTTGGTGTGTCCAATCGCGCTGCGGGCTCACTGGCACCATCGAGATGCAATCCACGGGGCAGGGTGCTACACATAAATCGCAGCCGGTGCATTGTTCAGGTAAAACAGTGTGCATCAGCTTTGAGGCGCCGATAATAGCGTCGACCGGACAGGCTTGAATACACAGGGTGCAACCGATACAAAACTGTTCATCAATGACCGCAACTTGCAGTGGTTGATGCGCGCCGCAACTGGTATCGAGCTCAAGAACTGGTTGTTGCAGCAGTGTTGCAAGGGCGACGATGCCAGCGTCACCGCCCGGAGGGCAGCGGTTAATGGGAGCCGCCTCTAAGGCGATGGCCTGGGCGTATGGCTCACAACCTTGATAGCCGCACTTTGTGCACTGGGTTTGAGGCAAAAGGGCATTGATGCGTTGAGCAAGCATGGTCGTGAATAATTGAAATCAAGCAACCGAGCGGGTTGCCTGATATGGGTGCTTTTTAAGAAGCCTTGTGTGGGCGATTTGCTTTAGGTAAGTGCCTTAAAAGAAGCCTCTAAAATTTACGTACGAACTCGGCGATTTGAGGACAGATGGTCGTGCGCCAGCGGCGCCCGGCAAAAATCCCGTAATGACCACATTCAGGCGCGGTGTAATGCTGTTTGCGTTTGGCCGGAATCCCCGAGCACAAATCTTGAGCGGCACGTGTTTGTCCTTCGCCTGAAATGTCATCAAGCTCACCCTCGATCGTGAACAAGGCGACAGTTTTAATGTCACTCGGGGTGACCAACTGACCATCGATCTCCCAGGTGCCATTGGGTAAAGCAAACTCTTGAAACACGGTTCGAATCGTATCCAGATAAAACTCTTCAGACATGTCGAGCACAGCGTTGTACTCGTTATAAAACTTGCGATGTGCTTCGGCGTCTTCGTCGTCACCGCGCATTAAGTCAAGATAAAAATCGTAATGCGATTTCACGTGACGATCTGGGTTCATTGACATAAAGCCGGCATGTTGCAAAAAGCCGGGGTAGACGCGTCGGCCTGCACCCGGGTACTGCGTGGGCACCGTATGAATCAGCTTTTGCTCAAACCACTCAAAGGGTTTGGTGGTGGCCAGCCGATTGACTTGCGTCGGTGAGCAACGCGGGTCGATCGGCCCTCCCATCATCGTCATGGTGCGTGGCAGACAGGGGTCGTTATTGGTTGCCATCAACGCGACTGCGGCTAAGGCCGGCACGGTGGGCTGACACACAGACATTAGGTGCACGTCAGGGCCTAAGTGGCGCATAAATTGCTGTAGGTAACCCACGTAGTCGTTCAGACTAAAGTCGCCTTGCGCAAGCGGTACCATGCGCGCATCAATCCAGTCGGTGAGGTAAATTTCGTGATTAGGGAGCAGTGCGCGCACCGTATC
>JBIIWK010000171.1:0-7178 GCA_044338955.1 Burkholderiaceae bacterium | reverse complement strand
AATTACTTGTTACTTGTTACTTGTTACTTGTTACTTGTTACTTGTTACTTGTTACTTGTTGCTTTTTGCCTGTTACTTATTACTTGTCACTTGTTGCTTGTTGCCTGTTGCCTGTTGCTTTTTGCTTTTTGAAGCATTGCACTTTAAATCTTTGGGTCTGAGAGCTCTCTAGTCCTATGATCGTACAAGTTGAATTTTGCATTTTGTATTTCGGATCTTGCATCTCAGATCTCAGATCTTGAGTTTTGGGTCTCGAATCTCTAAGATTAAATTTTGAGCCACTAGTCTTGAACCTCTGATTTCCAGTTCTCTAACTTTGTCTTTCTGTTACGCAATCTCGATGAACACACTGCGCAGCTGTTACCTCATTCTGCTCTTGCTTTTTTGCACAAGCGGGCAGTTTGCGCGCGCTGTTGAGGTGGGGCAAACGATTCGTGTCTCAGGGCTCACCTCTCTCAGTGGCGAAAAAATGACGGCTGAGCAGTTGGCCGGAAAGTATTTGATTATCCAAGTATGGGCTTCATGGTGCCCCTACTGTCATAAGCAAAATCTCAACTTACAAAAACTTGCCCCGCAACTGTCGGCAGATAAGGCCCTGATTGTGGCGCTTTCGGTTGATCGCGACGAATTCAGTGCCCAAAACTATGCAGAGCAACATGCCTTACCGTTTTTGACAGCGATGATGACGCCAGAGTGGTCTGCCACACTTGGTAAGCGGCGGGGTATTCCAGAACTCTATGTCGTCAATCCACAAGGCAAGGTGGTACGGAAAGACTTTGGACTGATGGTCGACGCTGATCTGTTTGAACTCAAAAAATACGGGCAATAACAACCGCTGCAGGACAAAGCGACTCTAAGTGTCGGCGCAGGGCATCAGTCGGGCATCTCACGCAATACCAGGATTATTAGCAGCGCCTTTAATAGTTGGCATGTTTAAAGGGCTGGCTTTGACTGTTTTGATATCTTTTAAATATGTCGTCATCAAATCCCAGATTGGTTCACCACCAGCTTGCTTAGCTTCAACAGAAACTGGAGCCCAACCGGCGACCTTATAGGTGCTGTTTGCGTCGATGAGCTTACCGCCCAGGCGCATGTCGGAAATGCGTTTGCCAGCCCCCGCCGTAGGATCAATCGCGTACTGCAGCCCACCCACACGCACCATGTCGCCACCCTGTTGATAATAGGGATCAGGATTAAACAGATTGTCGGCGACATCTTCAAGAATTGTCTTGAGCATCTCACCTTTCATCATGGTGGTGGTGGTGTATGGGTAAGTAATGGCCGTTTGATCCATCAAGTGTTCGAAGGTGATCGTTTGACCTGGTAATAGTGACGTGCCCCAGCGAAAGCCAGGAGAGAAAGCAATCGGTGCGTCCTTAATTGCCATTAAGCCATCAAGAATGAGTTGGTCAAAACTGCCGTTAAAGTTACCGCGGCGGTACAACAGACCTTCGGTGACGGCCAGTGGTTGAGCTAACTTGGTTTCGAAGGGGTTGCGTAATTTTTTGATTAAGGCTGCCATGTCTGGATCAGCGGGCAACAGGTCAGAGAACACTGGCATTAATTTGTAGCGCATATCAGAGACCTTACCGGCCTTTACGTCAAAATCTAAAACACCTAAAAATTTTCCGTTCGATCCAGCATTGGTGACTAGGGTGACGCCCCCTTTGTTGGTCACCCGAATCGGAGCAGGGATGCCATCATGGGTATGCCCGCCTAAGATCGCATCGATCCCTTGCACGCGACTGGCCATCTTTAGATCAACATCCATGCCATTGTGCGACAGCAGTACGACGACTTTTGCGCCTTTGCCGCGCACTTCGTCGACCACCTTTTGCATGTTTTCTTCTTCGATGCCAAAGGTCCAGTTTTCGACCATATAGCGCGGGTTGGCGATTGGCGTATACGGAAACGCTTGGCCAATAATCGCGACCGACACCCCGTTCATTTCTCTGAGGGTATAGGCCTCAAAAACAGGATCTCCAAAATCTGTCGTCTTGATGTTTTGCGCTAAAAATGAAACTTTGTTGTTGAAATCTTTTTCGACGATTTCTTGCACACGCTTTTCGCCCAGGGTCATCTCCCAGTGCGCGGTCATGATGTCAACGCCCATCGCCAGGCAAGCATCCACCATGTCCTGGCCGTTCGTCCAAAGTGAGGTGCCCGAGCCTTGCCAGGTGTCACCACCATCAAGCAGTAAAGCCCCTGGGCGTGCAGCCTTTAAGCGTTTGATCAGTGTTGCCAAGTGAGCAAAGCCGCCGACCTTGCCGTAATTTTTTGCAGCTGCTTCGAAGTCAAGATAGGTAAACGCATGGGCATCGCGACTGCCTGGTGCAATGTTGAACGCTTTGAGCAAGTGCTCGCCTACCAAATGCGGCGCTTTACCTAACTGCTCACCGAAGCCAAGATTGACACTGGGCTCGCGAAAATAAATTGGGTTAAGTTGGGCGTGACAATCGGTAAAGTGCAGCAAATGCACGTTGCCGAATTTGGGTAGATCGTAAAAATCATTTGCCGCCGCTTGGGCCGAAGCTGCGCTCGCTTGCAATGCTAGGCCACCTGCCGAGGCAATCGCCAACAACTGCATAAATTCTCGACGATTCATCATATCGGACCCTAGTTCTATTTGTTCACAGGTGATTCTGGATCAAGCAGCAAGGCCATCACATCTTTAATCTGCTGTTCAGTCAGTAAGTTGAAATGTGCCATACGAGGCATATTGCTGCAGGCGTTATAAGCTTTTGAGTTATTGATACGATTCCAGGTGTAGGTCAAAATTGCCTCGCTGGTACCACGCGTCTTTCCATAGCCAGTTAACGATGGCCCGATGTTGCCATACGAAATTTCTTGTTTGCTAATTTGATGGCAGTTGTAGCAGCCACCACCATTGGGTGCTTTGGTCGTATCAGACCACGTTGCACCTCGACCGCTTTGTGCCACCGCTTCACCGGCTTTCCAGCTGCCTAAATACTTTCCGTCTGAAGGCGGTTTAATCGCCGCCATTGCCTTGGATTGTTCTTCAATTAAGACTTTCTGTGCTGCAGGTGTGTTACGGACGTCTGGGTCTGAGCACAGCGCTTGGATCGGATCTTGCTGAAGGCGATCTAGCCCGGCAATTCCTTGCGCTCTGAAGCCATTACTGAGCATGGCATCAAACTTTGGATCGGCAGTTTGTGCCTGAGCGCCAAGCGAGAGGCAGGTAAGCAACACGGCGGTCGTGCAATAACGAACGTATAGAGTGTTCATAAGTGAAATTATCCTGAGCTGTGTTGTTTGACTTAGCGTTTGAGGCCGGGTGTTTGAACGGTACCGCCATCACCTTTGTTTGCCATAAAAATTGACAACGCAATCGTGACGTCTGAACCATATATCGGGAATGGCATCCGTTGTTGCCTAAAGCAATCATTCAGACGGCGCTGCATGGTCCAGAATTCTCCGCTTGAGACGCGATAGGCTGGCCAGGCGCCCCAACCTAAGGCCGCACCTGATTGGGTGGTGAGGTCAGGCAGATCTTGCAGGCGAATGCGCTGATTGCTTGCTGAGTGACACGAGGCACATGAGAAATCCATTGGCCCCCCTTGGAAGAAGAACATCTTTTTACCCAAAGCCACCATCTCTTTTTCTTTTGGGTGCGTGGCTGGTACGTTAATTTTCATGTCTTTTGAGTGCGTTACTACATATGCAACGATCGCCTCTACGTTCTTGCGTATGCCTTTACCAAAGGCACCTTCGATCACTTCGGTTTGTGCGATACCTTGTAGAGTCTCTATGCAAGTCATTAAGCGAGATTCAAGGTCTTGCACCCGATCGGTATCTTTGAAGTAGCGAGGCAACTGAGCCGAAGCTCCATCAACAACTCCGGGCCCCAAGCCAAGATCGCATTTCTCAAGCGTCGCTTTTTTGGGGCCGGCGGGTTGTTTCCAGAGCTCTTCGCCCGCCATTTCATAGAGTTCTGACGGGTTACCATCGGCAATCATCGCACGATATTTGGCGATTTCATCGCTGGTACTTTGCGAAAAGACGGGCGCTGTGCCCAGACTCAGCAAGCTTGCTAAAAGGAAGGACGCATATTTTATTTTCATGATTGGATCCTGAGTCAAGACGGCGTAAACATCAAACTAAAAGTGCTTGCAGTAACTGTTTGGTTTTCAATAACCAGTTGGGAAGCGCTATGAAATTTGCAGCAGTAATAAAACTTGTTGAGGCTGGTTGCGAAGTTGGTAGCAGAAATGTCATCTGCTGAGAGTCACTAAAAAGTTCATTACGGCAATCGCACTTACTAAAAATAACTGTGAAGTTAGCAGCTGCAATGAGACGTGTAGCTGCTAACTTGCTCTAGGTGATCTTTGCTTTATCGCTGCGTTTGTCGCCCGAGTTATCCACCCAGTCGACGACGATCTCGTCGCCTTTTGCCGCGCCCTTGAATTTAAAATTCAAAAAAGGATCTTTGGAGACAGCAGGGCCGAATTCGGCGATAAACACGGTTTTACCGTTCACTTGAGCGATCACGGTTTGGATAAAAAAAGCAGGGATAGTGGCGCCCGCTGCATCTTTACGTTGACCGGATTCCATGTCGTGCTTCATCAAAACCTTGACGTCGACGATGCCGTCTTTTTCAGCAGCGCGAATACGCATTGGATCTGCCATGATGTTTCCTTTTGAAATATCTTAAATTTGAGTGTTAAACGTGTGGTGTGCGACAGGCGCTGTGAAAGCCAGCAAAGCCTTAGCCGCCGCAACCACCGAGCGTGACTTTAATTTCTTTAGTGGCGATATACCACTTGCCATCGGCCTTCACCAAAGCGTGTACGTTTGAGCTTTGGCCCATTTTGACGCGGGTGGTGACAAAGCCTTCAGCGCCCTCAGGCAGAAAAAACTGCGCGGCAAGATTGCTTGGATTTTTTTCGACCAAAATCGCGATTTGTGTGGCTTTAAGTTTTGTTTCAACACCCACGGGTACGACGGCGCCATTTTCGGCAATGTCGGGCGCACGCATGATGATATCGGCTGATGTCTCAGGCTTTGCGCCACCGATCGCCTTGAGCACATCGTCGAGGTTTTTGCCTTCAAAGGCAGCTTTGTTCCATTCAGCGGCTTGTGCACTGTTGATCAGGCCCGTACTAGCCATCAATGCAATGACCGAGGTCAGGCGTAAGACGTTTCTGCGTTGGTTGTTCATGTTTGCTCCTGTCAATTTCAAAAAATAGTGATTACATCTAAACCGCGTGTGCCTGACCTTGACCCATAAAGTCGTTGCTGCGCATAGTACCGAATAGCTAACAATTGTTAAATATTACGCCGGTTCTGCATAGACTGCGGGCATGATTCTAGTGAGTGGCTAGTATCCACTTGACCAACGCCAGCGAATCGGCTGCAGATAATTGATTTTGAGCCGGCATGGGGATCGCGCCCCAAACGCCAGCGCCGCCTTTTAAGACTTTTTCAGCGAGCGTTGTCTCACTGTCGGGCTGATTTTTGTACTTGATGGCGATCTCGGCTAGAGAGGGGCCAACGAGCTTACTGCTTGCAGCATGGCAGGCAAAGCAGTTTTGCTTCTTAAATAAGTCGGCTGGCGGCATGAGCGTAGCAGGGGCTCTAGATAATGACGCCGAGGCAGTAGAAGCGATTGAGGTCGTACCTGCTACCGCCGAACCGGCTTGAGCGAGTCGACCTAGGTCTGAGCCGGGCAGTTTAGCCACGGGTGGCCGAGTGGTGTCTACCCCGCGAAAAGGCCCGTAACCGCGGTTTTGCTCAGCCAGATTTTCGTGGGCATTACGGGCGTAATCTGGCAGGCTTGAAGTGATCTTAACGGTCTCAACGCAATTGCTCATACAGGCAACCGCTTTCACGTCAGGCGCATCGTCAATTCGCCACAAGCCGTGCTCGCGTGTCATGCCATTGCGGTTTGGCATCAGCTGTTGCACCTCGGCCATGTTCTTGTTGCTCAGCTCAAAGTCGTCAGGCAAAATTTCTGCCAGATTGAGCATGTAGGCGAGTACCGCGTAAGTGTCGTCGGCTGATAGCGAGCGAGGCGCATTCCAGGGCATCGCGCGGTAAATATAGTCATACAAGCTCGAAATCGTTGCCACTTTCATCAAGGTGCTGCGCTGAGGTTGCTTGGGATCAGTCAGTGATGCAACCCGACCGCGCTTGACGTCTGCGGCGGTGGTGCCGCCTACCAAGGGCGTAAAGACCTCGTTTGACTCACCAAAAGTACCGTGGCAGCTGGCACACTTGTTATCCCAAAGCGTCTGACCATCTTGCACTTTTCCTGAGCCCGCGGGCAAGCCTTTCAGGTCTGGGCGCACGTCAATATCCCACGCTTTGACCTCTGCTGCGGTGGCTGTGCGGCCAATGCCGTTGAACTGGTTTGCAGTGGTGGATTGCGCAGTGCTGTCGCTGACCGTACAACACATGGCGGCCACACTGAACAACACGAGTGCGATAAGCTTTCGATGGCTGAGATGCGTCGTTGTGCCAGACGTAGAAAATACGCTGAAGACCTCATTCAGTTTTGCGAGTTGCTCGAATTTCGCACTGCTGAGGCGGGCTTTTGTTACGACAACTCGGTCGCCAGGCAGAAAATTAGCCAACTTGAACATTGCTGACCTCACCGTTTGAGTCGAGTTTCCAGGATTGGATCGCGTTGTTGTGATAAATCGAACGTGTGCCGCGCACTTCGCGCAACATATTGATCGGTGGCTGCACGTAGCCGGTCGAGTCGATCGCGCGTGACTGCAAAATTGCCGGCGCGCCGTCCCAGTCCCAATTTATATTGAAGCGTGTGATGGCCTTTGTCAGGATTGGGCCTTCAAGGCGTGCTTCTCGCCAGTTCTTGCCACCATCCATCGAAACATCCACACGTCGGATGGTGCCTCGACCAGACCAGGCGATCCCACTCACGTTGTAAAAACCTTTGGTTAAGAGCTGCTGCCCGCCCGACGGTGTCGTGATCACAGACTTACATTCTTGAATCGAGGCGTATTGTCGATGCAGGCCGTTTGGCATTAAGTCGATGTAATGCACGGCTTCATCTTTGCTGGCATAAGGCTGATCGCCCACTTCAATACGACGCAGCCATTTAACTGAGCTCACACCCTGCGCGCCGGGTACGAGCAGTCTGAGGGGGTAGCCATTTTCAGGCCGCAACATTTCGCCGTTCATTGCCCACACCACCA
>JBIIWK010000170.1:0-7184 GCA_044338955.1 Burkholderiaceae bacterium | reverse complement strand
CAACTTACGCCCTAAGGCAATAAGACCGGTTTACTTCAAGTGACCGCTAATAATCTTGGTCAATTCAAACATCGAGACTTGTGCTTTACCAAACAAAGGCTTGAGTTTGTCATCGGCATTGATATTGCGACGATTTTTGGCGTCTTGCAGATCATGCTTTTTAATGTAAACCCAAATCTTTTTGGTGACTTCTGTGCGTGGCACTGGAGTCGCACCAATCACAGCAGCCAAAACAGCGCTAGGTGTCATCGGTTTCATGAAAGCAGCATTTGGCTTGCGAGCAACTTTCTTTGCAGCAACCTTTTTTGCAGGCGCTTTTTTCGCTACGACTTTCTTTGCAACGACTTTTTTAGCGGGTGCTTTTTTTGCAGCAACTTTCTTAACTGCAACTTTCTTTGCAGCAGGTTTTGCAGCTACTTTTTTAACCGCTACTTTTTTGGCAGCAGGTTTTTTAGCAGCGGCTTTCTTTGCAGCAGGCTTCTTGGCAGTGGCCATGTGATTTCTCCTAGAGAGATAAATTAATGTGCACAACGAGCGCAGCATACCGTGTCTACACAGAATAGACAAAGATTTTTGCAGTTTCCGCTATGAAAAAGCAATAAATGTCGCAAATATGCTCTAGAGGTAAACTATTTCCTCTCAATATAGCCAGCATGGACATGAATCATGTACGCACGCTCTCCACTCGCCTCTATACAAAAATTTCATCAAGAATTAACCGCTTTGCGTAGGGACTTACATGCGAACCCAGAGCTTGGCTTCCAAGAGATCCGTACGGCGAGTATCGTCGCTGGGGCTCTTGAAGCGCTAGGTATTGAGGTGCATCGTGGGGTGGGCCGCACAGGGGTAGTTGGTGTGATCCGTGGGCAACGCCACGACTCGGGCCGTTCGATTGGGATACGGGCTGATATGGACGCCCTGCCCATTAAAGAAGAGGGCGCAGCGCAGTATTGCTCAACAGTGCCAGGATTGATGCACGCCTGTGGCCACGATGGCCATACTGCGATTTTGCTTGGCGCAGCCAAGTATCTCGCGCAAAGTCGCGCTTTCAACGGCACTGCTGTACTCATTTTTCAGCCGGCAGAAGAGGGCTTAGGCGGGGCAAAGGCCATGCTGGATGACGGCCTGTTCGAGCGGTTTGCTTGTGACGCGATCTACGCCTTGCATAACTGGCCTGCGCTGCCGGCAGGTACGATCGGGATCAATCCTGGGCCAATGATGGCCGCGTCAGACCGCTGGGAGGTCACGATAGAAGGGCGTGGGGGGCACGGGGCGCATCCGTACCAAACCATCGATCCTATTGTTGTCGCCGCGCAAATCGTAACGGCACTGCAGACAATCGTGTCGCGTAACGTCCACCCCGTCGAAGCCGCCGTCATCTCTGTCGGTCATATTCAAGCGGGCAGCGCGAATGCGCCAAGTGTGATCCCTGGCAGGGCCTTGTTGGTGGGTACTGTCAGAACCTTCAGCGACACTGTCCAGCAACTCGTCGAGTCACGCATGCGTGCGGTCATCAGTTCGGTGGCGCATGCCTATGGTGCCACGGCCGAACTCAATTATCATCGCTCTTACCCGGCCACCATCAACTCGGCAGTACACGCCAACTTTGTTGCAGACGTGGCAACAGACCTTTTCGGTGCAGAGCATGTGGTGCGCGATTTGATCCCATCAATGGGTTCAGAAGATTTTTCGTATATGTTGCAAAAAAGGCCTGGCGCATATTTTCGACTCGGACAAGGGGGGGCCGAACAGGGCCGCCTTTTGCATAATGCAAACTTTGACTTTAACGACGCTGTGATTCCAGCGGGTTCGGCAATGTTTGCCGCACTCGTTGAGCGCAGCATGCCACTTGAGACCTAACATGCCAACAAACACCATTACCCTGACGCGACCTGACGACTGGCACATTCATTTGCGCGACGGTGAGGCCATGCAGGCCATCGTAGGGCACACCGCGAAGCAATTTGCACGTGCAGTCATCATGCCCAATTTAAAGCCGCCTGTGACCACCGTGGCGCTTGCGCAGGCCTATCGCGGTCGAATCGAAGCGGCGCTCGATGCCTGCGGTATCCCGAAGGCCAGCTTCACCCCGCTCATGACTCTGTATCTCACCGACAGAACTGCGCCCGACGAAATCGCGCGCGCACATGAAGTTGACAACCTCGTCGCCGTCAAGCTGTATCCGGCAGGGGCCACCACCAATTCAGATGCGGGGGTTACTGACTTGCTTGGTAAGTGCTCAAAGGTGCTAGAGATGATGCAGCGCGTGGGCATGCCACTCTTGATGCATGGCGAGGTCACAGATCCTGAGGTCGATGTGTTTGATCGTGAGGCACTATTTATCGATCGGGTGATGATCCCCTTGCGCAAGAGTTATCCAGAGCTCAAGGTTGTGTTTGAGCATCTCACAACGAAAGAGGGTGTGGATTATGTGCGTGATTCTTCGGGGCCAATTGCCGCGACCATTACGGCCCAGCATCTGCTCTATAACCGCAACGAGATTTTTAAAGGCGGTATCCGGCCGCACTTTTACTGCCTGCCGATTTTGAAGCGTGAGGTGCATCGTCAGGCCTTAGTCGACGCTGCAACCAGCGATAGCCCACGTTTCTTTTTAGGAAGCGATAGTGCGCCGCATGCAAAGGGCTTAAAAGAGAATGCTTGCGGCTGTGCCGGCTGCTACACCGCCGTGCATGCGCTCGAGCTCTACGCTACCGCTTTTGAGCGGGCAGAAAAAATCGATCGTCTTGAGGCCTTTGCTAGTTTTCGTGGGCCCGACTTTTATGGCTTGCCGCGCAACGAGGGTGTCGTGACGTTGACGCGTGAACCGTACGTCGTGCCGCTAGAGGTGCCTTATGGCACTGAGACGTTGGTGCCCCTGGCTGCCGGCGAGACGCTGCCTTGGCGAATGCTGTAAGGCAGGCTCAGGTCACTTAGCCCACCCCGTGCGCGCAGTACAGTAGAGTGGTCTACTGGTTGCGCGCCTCGAGCGCCTCCCAGCGTTCAAACCGTTTTGCCAACAACGATTCAAGCTCGGCCATCCGAGCTTGAATCGTTGCAAGCTTGGCTGAATCGTTTGTGTACAGCTCGCTGTTGCCAAGCTCAACCACTAGTTGTGCTTGCTCTTGCTCAATGGCGTTGATTTCAGCGGGGAGTTGCTGTAACTCTTTGGTCTCCCAGGGCGTCATTTTTGCGCCCCGTGCTTTGTTGGCGCCCTTTGCCGGCGCGGCAGTACTGGCCGATTGCGCAAGCGTGGAATTCGCGTTGGCTGTTTTGTTATTTGGCGCAACGCGATTAGTCGTATCAGACGCTGCTAGCTTCTCAGGCGCAGGATTTTTTTTTGGTGCAGCCGCCGACGTTAGTTTTTCAAGTGCAGAGGCTTTTTGGGGCGTTGTGCGCTGGCGCTCCCAATCCCCAAAGCCGCCCACGTAGTCTTTCCAGCCGCCGTTACCCTCGCTGGCAATGGTTTGGGTGACGACGTTATCCAAAAAGGTTCGATCATGGCTAACGAGCAACACTGTGCCGGGGTAGTCTTGCAGTAGTTCTTCGAGTAGCTCGAGTGTTTCGATATCAAGATCGTTGGTGGGCTCGTCGAGTACCAAGATGTTGGCAGGGCGCGCAAATAAACGTGCCAGTAACAAGCGCGCACGCTCTCCGCCCGACAGACTCTTGACCGGCGATTGCGCACGCGCAGGCGCGAACAAAAAGTCACCGAGGTAACTCATGACGTGCTTGCGGTTACCTCCGATTTCAATCCATTCGCTGCCGGGGTTGATGACGTCGGCGAGCGTCGCGTTTTCATCGAGTTGGCTGCGCATCTGATCAAAGTACGCCACGCTTAAATTGGTGCCCAGTTTGATCGTGCCTGAATCGGCTTGCAGAGTGCCCAAAATGAGTTTGAGTAGCGTTGACTTACCAGCACCATTTGGCCCGATAATACCAATGCGATCGCCGCGCATAATGATGGTCGAATAGTCTTTGACAACGCAATGATCGCCAAACGATTTGCTGACGTGCTCAAGTTCTGCCACCAGTTTGCCTGAGCGCTGTCCTGCATCAACCGCGAGTTGAACGTTGCCTTGACGCTCGCGTCTTGCGACGCGTTCGACACGTAATTGTTCAAGTCTTCTGACCCGACCTTCATTGCGCGTGCGTCTGGCCTCAACGCCCTTGCGAATCCAAATCTCTTCTTGTGCCAGCATTTTGTCAAAGCGCGCATTTTCAAGGCGCTGTGATTCAAGCCATTGCGCTTTGCGCACTTGCCAGTCAGAAAAATTTCCTGGAAAGCTTAGCAACTTGCCGCGATCGAGCTCGACGATGCGCGTCGCGATTGAATCTAGAAAACGTCGATCATGCGTGATGATGATCGCACTGCCTGGCCATTGCTTAAGCGTTGTTTCAAGCCAGTTAATGCCATCGAGATCCAAGTGGTTGGTGGGCTCGTCTAGCAGCAACAGCGTAGGTTGATTTGCCATCGCGCTAATGAGCGCAACGCGCTTGCGCATGCCGCCAGACAGTGTTCCGACTAAGGCCTCGGGTGGTAAGCCAAGCTTATCAATCAAGGCCAGCACGCGTGGGCCGCGCTGCCAGTCTTCGTTATCCGGGTCGTATTCGCCCATGACGGTCTGTTCGATCGTCAGGGTTTCATCAAGAACGGGCTCTTGTTCGACCGTAGCGACTCTGACATGTCCAGCGACGGTGATCGCACCATCATCGGGCTCAGTACGTCCGTCGAGCAAGCGAAGTAGCGAAGATTTACCTGCGCCGTTTCGTCCGATTAAACCAATGCGTTCGTCGGATTGAATCGTGAGATCTGCGCCGTCGAGTAAAGGGTGATGGCCGTAGGCAAGGTGTACGGCACTGAGTGAAATTAAAGCGATAGCCATGAGTGAGACTGTATGCACGCAAGGCGCGCGGTTGATTCGTTAGACCGCTATTGTCGCAGGACATGGGATTTGCTGTTTGTTGATACCCAGAGCTGTTAGGGGATTGGGCCGTACAATGCGCAGGCAAGGCAGACTGGGCAATCGCGGTGCTTTCGGGCAGCGAGGAAGGTCCGGACTCCAAAGGGCAGGATAACGGTTAACGACCGTCCGGTCAGGCGTGCGCGTAAGCGAACAAGGGGCTGAGGACTAGGGCCACAGAGACGAGTCTGCATTGGGGGTGTGCTCTTGAGCACACTCTGTCACGGTGTTGCCGTGATGCTGAAGCTGCTAGTCAGCTCCGACAATGCAGGGTGAAACGCGGCAACCTCTATCCGGAGCAACACCAAATAGGCATGCGTGTGACCTCGTGTCACGACGGGCGGCTCGCTCAAGTATGCGGGTAGGTGGCTAGAGCATGCCAGCAATGGCATGCCAAGAGGAATGATTGCCAGCCTAAGCAATTAGGCTTACAGAATCCGGCCTATAGGTCTGTCTTGCACTTTTTATCCAACTTCTCTCAATATTTGCCCCAAATCGCGCAAACAACCTCTTGGCGTATAGGGTAATCCCTTGCTCGCCATGTCATAAACGACTTTTAATTAAGCTTGCAATGCTTTGATTTATTTGGGTATTAAGCTTTAGAGTAAATTTCAAATAATGCGCTAACCCCTTGTTCCTATTGAAAAAAACTGAATTTGCGCTTGACCGAGCGTAACCATTCGCTTAAAGTGGTGAAAAGTAGGTTTTTGTGTATTTAAGTGGGGTAAATCGGTGTTTCAAGGCAGCAGTGCTCTCACGCTTGATGCGAAGGGTCGGATCAATGTCCCGACCCGGCATCGCGACGCTCTGATCGAGCAGGCGAAGGGCTGCCTCACACTGACCCGTCATCCGGATGGATGCCTTCTGGTGTACCCCCGCCCCGAATGGGAAACCAAGCGCGAGCAAATCGCTGCTTTTCCAATGTCAGCGCGCGCGCTTCAGCGCTTACTGCTCGGCAACGCGCAAGACGTAGAGCTTGATGGTTCGGGTCGAATACTTGTGGCGCCTGAGCTGCGCACGGCCGCTGGGTTTACGCGCGATGTGATGTTGCTGGGGATGGGCGCGCACTTTGAGTTGTGGGATGCCGCAGCATTGGCACGCCGCGAGGCCGCTGATTTGTCGCAAGGCATGGGTGATGTTTTAAACCAGTTTTCGTTTTAAGCCGTGACCGAGTTTGCCCACCGGCCCGTGCTGCTCGAGCCGACTATCGAGGCCTTGCTCGAAGCTGATTATGGTAAGCGCGACGTGTTGTCTGAAGACTGCGTCGCTGAGCAAGCCCGGCGCTTGTCGGGTGTGTATGTTGATGCAACGTTTGGCCGAGGTGGTCATTCAAAAGCGCTACTGGCCAGGCTGAACGCCGATGCAAGGCTGGTGGTGTTTGATAAGGATCCTCAAGCGATTGAGGTAGCAAGGCAGTTGGCGCAAACGGATCATCGCGTTTCAGTGATTCATGAGGCGTTTGGCGATATGCGTGAGGCGTTGTTGGCCTTGAGGATAGACGCCATTGACGGAGTGATGTTGGATCTGGGGGTTTCGTCGCCGCAGATTGATGATGCAGGGCGTGGATTTTCGTTCATGCGGGATGGCCCGCTTGATATGAGGATGGACACCACGCGAGGTGAGACAGCTGCGCAGTGGCTCGCGCAGGCCAGTATTCAAGAGATGCAGGAGGTCATAGTCAAATATGGCGAAGAACGGTTTGCTTTTCAGATTGCAAAGGCGATTGATGCTCGCCGCGCAGAACGTCCGCTCAACACCACGCTCGAGCTCGCCGAGCTCGTGTCAAGTGTCGTCCGTACGCGCGAAAAGGGTCAACACCCGGCTACACGCACCTTTCAGGCTTTACGGATTTACCTCAATCGTGAACTTCAAGAACTCGAGAACGCCCTCCAGGCAGCTCTGAATTTATTAAAAACAGGCGGACGTATGGCCGTGATTAGCTTCCACTCGCTGGAAGATCGCGTTGTCAAGCAGTTCATTACCGCGGCCTCGAAGCCTGAAGCCGCGTACGCCCGCCTCCCTCTACGTGAAAGCGAAATGCCTCAGCCGGTATTGCTGGCGCTGGCGCGTGTCCTGCCGACCCATAACGAGATTCGAGAAAATACGCGCTCGCGCTCGGCCGTTTTACGGGTTGCCGAACGTACGTCAACGGCCCTGGGTACGCAAGGCGCAGCCGCTTACTCGCCGGCGCCCAAGCGGGTGGTCAGGCGTGGCAAAAAAGGG
>JBIIWK010000169.1:0-7227 GCA_044338955.1 Burkholderiaceae bacterium | reverse complement strand
CAGGCCGTACACATACCACCGAGGTGAACTCGTATCCTCAAAAAACGTTTTAAGCGGGGTAGCAAAATCGCTAAGCGCGATGGCCATCACCAAGGCACCGATCGGCAACACTGCAAAAAAACGTTTATTACGCAAAGCATCCACAGCCTTTATCGCAAACGCTTTAGGCATTGCGTGTATGAAGCGCCAAAGCTTATACACTTTAGAGTCTTTCAATGACTGCGACTCGGCATTATTGTAAAAGACCAGAGCCGGCAGCGGCTCGCCTCGCTCAGTGATGATTTGTTCAATTGCCCGTCGGGCAAAGGGATTCAAGTCAGGGTTGTTCTGTCGCCTCGCAAGCAGATACGCTGACTCGGTATTGTTAAAGCGGTCTTTAAAGTAGGCAAGGTTCATATTTTTTTCGCACACACTTACCTCGTTTCTTTCAAGGCGGAGCTCACACTTAGCCACTGATCCAATACTGTCGTTACATACTCTTTAGGCAGCATATGCCCTGCCCTTGGTACCACGGTGACTGAAATATTGAGCAGTTTTCCAAACTCGCTGACATGTTCTGGATTGCTTTGCCAATCTTGTTCGCCAACATGAATCTCACACGACTGTGGTGTTGGATACTTTTTTGCTTGCGCAAGCTCTTTTAGCTTTCTTGAACGAGGCGGCACAAAATGCGTACCGGTTTCGTTATTTGAAAACTCACCGACGATTGGCGATAACAGCAATACCTTGCCGATATAGGCAGGCATTAAGGTTTGTGCATGCAAAAACAGATAGGCACCAAATGAGTTCGCTAAGACCTTAGCCTCTTGATGCCAAAAATTCGCTTGAATATCTTGCGCGACAAGTTCAACCTGTTCTTGAAAACTTAGGCTCGCAAATTCGCCTATGGTCTCTCGGCCAGAGACCAGAAGATTACGCTCAACGAGAGCGGTGCCCAGCCCAGCGTCCAGTCGCCCGCCTCGGCCTGGCAGGTAATAAAGTGTCGAACTGCTATTCATTTATTCTCTCGGTCTTACCCACGGAGTTACTTTTACTCATCCGATAAATAGTCACTCTTAGATATCGAGGATTTTTTGTATTGGTCACGGTTTATTGAAGGACTAACGAAGAGTAAAAATATTCTGTCTCAATCATGCTCGCTCAGGTATCAATACAATTTTAGAATCTTTTGTACTGTTTCTTTGACTTTCTTCTTCAGTGCAGTCGGCGCGATGACTTCGACATCGGGGCCCTGGCGCAAGATGTCTTGAATCAACTCCCAGTCTTCACCATAGGGCACTTCTAACGTGTAGCTACCATCAGCGTGCACTTCACCAACTTGCTCGGGATGCCAGACTTCGCGTGCAACCCACTGGGCTCTGAACGGGGTGAACTTAAGTTTGGCGACTTGACGGTTTTTACCTGAAAAAATGCCGTAGCTGGTTTCAAACATTTCGCGTAACTCTGCCTCGGCCACATTCTTAGCACCCTTATCGACCAATTGGACTCCGTTCAACGCATCTAAGGCAAAGCTGCGCAAGCCTTCGCGCAAGTGGCAATAGGCGTCCATGTACCAATTGTCGCGGTAATAGACCAGGCGCTGAGGTGACACTTGGCGCTCAGTTGTCTGCCCTGTTTGCCGCGCAAAGTGTTTGATATCGAGCCGTTTGCGTTGCACTAAGACGTGGGCAATCATTTGAAAATAGTCGCCTGAAACTTGGCGCTGTGCCATTGGCAAGATGCGAATGCGGCTCATAGCTTCTTTTGAGCTGCCGACGCCTTCATCTAACAAGCCCTCAAGGCGAGCCTTAAACGGTGCCACATGCGGCCGCAACAAGCCACCGGGTTCGAGCTTTGAGATCAACTCGATCATCGTCAATAGCGAGTGGATCTCTTGCTGATTGAACCAGACGCCCGGTAACTCAAAGGTTTTACCGTCTGTTGGTTGACGCGTCATGGCATAACCGCGTAGCGTGGCATCCCAGGCAAAGGGGATATGAAGCCGATCACGCATGTAGGCTAAATCACGATTTAAAGTGGCACGCGACACCTCAAGTGCACCTTGCATCTGCTTCATTGTGACCGAAGGTTTGCCCATTAAGAGGCTTTGAATCTTATAGAAGCGTTCGGTGCGATCCATTCTTTTTATCCGCCAGTCGTGAGACTCAGTGCACTTGTTGAACCAATAATAGTTAACTTTTTGACAATTATGTTGCACTATCTGCTGACTCACTAGGTGATGCTTAAAATAATGATCTATCCCTTTTTTGAATGCGCTACCCGATGGCTAACGAACCCTCGCTCTAAGCGAGGTTGAGGATCGCTTGCCTACGTTTCGGTCAGCTACACATTCAACGAGTACCTGAAGCTTTGTGACTAGTTAAGCGTCACGGGTTGCGACTCACGGCGAAAGACTTCGCGGTACTCACGACAGCCGCTCACGATAAAGTCGGCTGCTGAGGCCACTGTTCTGGCGTACTCAACCACATCAGCGCAGTGCGTTTCGTAGGTCAGCCAAACGGTATTGTTGCCATTGACCACAGCCTTGACGCAACGGCGATCGGCATTGATTTCATTTGCAACGTTGACAGCTTTGGTGCGATCAGCTGGGTCAAGCTCCCAATAGACACAGCAGTAAAGGCGAAAGCCCCCCTGGCTTGGATAGGGATCAAGGTAAAGTTTCCAGCCTTCACACTTAAAGCCGAGTGAACCATCATCGTCAATTTTGGGGCGAAAACCCTCGTCAGCGAGGTAATTAAAGAGATGCTGCAGGTTGACGTCGACCTCAACTTTTGGTGTGGGTAAAGCAATGGTTGCACTTTCAGTAGTTAGGGCTTCTGACATTTTGATATCTCCTAAGATGGGGTCCTCGTAACAGGTATGAAGTTAGTATCACCGAATGCGTGCCTCACAGGATGAGACACTCAAGAATAGTTGTCGGCCGCAGCGGTGACAGCACTTTGACAAAGCGGCTATTCTTAAACAGACCCTCATCACTGTGAATATTCATGGCCACCCTCGTACCTGACCTATCAAACGCGAAACATAGCCGCGGTAAAGAGCGCGAATTAGATGTTCTCTATCGCCTTGAATTGTCGTTGCCTAAAGGCTATGAAATCTTTCATAATATTTCGTGGCATTCGCTGCATGAAGACAAAGACAAACACGGTGAGATTGACTTTGTCGTACTCTCACCCCTCGGTAATGTCTTGCTCGTTGAAGTCAAAGCGGGTGAGGTCACTATCGCCAATGGCCAAATGACCAAACTGTACGAGGACGGACCCAAGGATGTGGGCCGGCAGACATCAGTGCAGTTTGCGGCTGTCGTCGATCGACTGAACAAAGCAGGTTTGCGAACCCACGTCACAAATTGTCTGATACTGCCCGACTACGTTATCGGCGACCAACACGTGATCAAGATACCGCCAGAGCGCATTATTGATGCAACGCGCTTTGATCGACTTGGCTCACTTGTCAGAGAAATGCTAGCTGATGAACAAGCAGTTTCTGAGGTTGAACGCGTACGAAAATTCTTTTGCAACGAATTTAATATCACCCTAGACATGCGCGTTTTAGGAGAACAAGTTCGAACGGCTACCGTGCGTCTGGCCGATGGCCTTGCGACTTGGGTGCCACGTATTACCGCGCCCTCGGGCGTGATCAAAATACAAGCCACAGCTGGTTCGGGTAAAACACAGCTTGCCTTGAAATTACTAGAAGACGCGTCAGAAAAATCCCTGAAAAGTTTGTACGTTTGTTTCAATCGCAGCCTAGCCGATCACATTGGACACATCGCACCGGCCAAGACTAAGGTCGCGAATTTTCATGAACTGTGTGTTGAGTATTATCGGCAGACGGTCGGCGAACCAAACTTCACAGAGCAAGGTATTTATGATCGTATGGCCAACCACTACTGCGCTGCGATTGAGGCCAACGCTAGTTTACAAAATCGCTATCAACTGATCGTGCTAGATGAGGGCCAAGACTTTGAACCCGCTTGGGTGGCTTCACTAATGCCCCAGTTGACTGGCGAGGGTAAAGTCTATTTGCTTGGCGATGACGCTCAAAGGATCTATGACCGCGGCGAGTTTGACTTGCCTGAGGCTGTGACGATCACCTGCCAAGATAACTTTCGAACCCCGGGTGAAATCTGCCAAGTCATTAACGCGCTCGGGTTGACCGAACAAGCGGTCATTTCTCGTTCTTTTTACCGCGGCGAGTTACCTAACTTTTACACCTACGACAATGACAAAGAGTTATTGGATAAGACCGAAATGGCGATCAAGCACCTACTACAGCTAGGCATTGCCCTCAAGGATATTGCGATCCTTAGTTGGCGTGGCTTAGCCGGCTCTCTATTGATTAAGACACCACAACTGGGTGAATTCACTTTGCGACGCCCGACTGGCAAGTATTCAGCCGCCGGCGATGCGCTATGGACTGAAGGCGCGCTACTCACCGATTCTGTCTATCGCTTTAAAGGCCAAAGTGCAGCTGGCATCGTACTCACTGAGGTTGATTTTGAAACCTTTGATGACAAAGCGCGGCGCCAACTGTTTGTCGGCCTGACGCGCGCGCAACTGGCTGTTGAAGTTGTATTAACTGAACAAGCCGCTGGCTGTTTGAACCGCGTCGTTTAATTCTCATCCTGTGTGCTGATACTTTAAACATAACAATCAATATTTGGATTGTTATGTCGTTCAAAGATCTGTTTTTGCGCGTTAAAGCAAGACATCTCGTTCGGACCGCTCACATTTTAAAGACAAACCCCTCACCTGCCTCACGCCCTGAGGCACTCACCCTTCTATTGTCCAACCCAATCAGCTTATTTTTATTGATACAGTTGATTTGTACAGTTCTAGTGTTATTATTTATACATGAATACTGTCAATCACACCCAAACGTTCTCGCTTGACGAGCTCTGTGCCCTCACCGACCTCACCAAACGCACGGTTCGCTACTACGTCCAAATCGGGCTCGTGAACCGGCCTGAAGGTGAAACGCGGGCAGCAAAGTACTCGCCACAGCATCTTGAACAACTTTTGCTTGTCAAAAAATGGACAGCAGCCGGGGTATCGCTTGACCGTATTCGTGAACTGCTTCAAGGCGGCTCAGCGCCAGTTCCTGAGCGAGGGCGCGTGCCCGGGTCAATCGAGGTCTGCAGCCATTTGCATGTGGCCGAGGGCGTTGAGCTTGTGATTGAACCTACCCGCGCAGGGCTTACACCCGAGCAGTTGCGTCACTTTGTTCGAGCCGTGATGAGCGCCTACGAGCAAATCAACCAAGACAGCACAACAAAGGCAAATCCATGAGCGACATCCTCGAATTTCTCGAATGCAACGGCCCCCAGGCCACCCTGCGTAACAGCCAAGGCGAACCACTGATCCTAAAAGGCGTTGCCATCACGGGCGAGCTGCGTGGTGCAATGTTTGAAGCACACGTACGCCAAACGTTTAGCAACCCTACCGAGACTCACGCTGAAGTTGTGTACAGCTTTCCTCTGCCCTGGGGGGCAACATTGTTAGGTGTTGAAGTACAGCTTGGCCAAGTCAAACTCAACGGCACAGTAGTTGCCAAAGCCCAAGCTGAAGAACAATATGAAGAGACCCTTTCAAAGGGCGACGCCGCCATCATGCTTGAACGCGGCAACGACGGTAATTATGTTTTGCATTTGGGTAACCTGGCACCTGGTGAACAATGCCTGATCGACATGCACTATGGCCAACTACTTCAATTTGAACAAGGCGGCCTACGCTTAGCCATCCCAACAGTCATCGCACCGCGTTATGGTGATGCAGTTCGAGATGGAGGCTTAGCACCCTATCAAGTCCCAGAGACTAACCTGTTAGCCGAGTATGGTTTTAGCTTGACGCTCAACCTGCATGGCGATTTGGTGAACGCACGCATTGCCTCACCGAGTCATCCGATCAGTGTCGCTCGAAGTCAATCGCTGGGCTCACTCGAAAAGCCCAAACTTCTCGGTATCGACGCCTCTCAAAACGGCACCAGCCACGAGAAAATTAACGAGCATCAAGCCAACACCACTGACATCGTGACCATCGCATTAACTCAACAAAGCTATCTAGACCGCGACTTCATCCTTGTGCTTGATCAATTAGCCCAGTGCTCGGTGGCTACCATAGCACCCGACTACGTCGACGAAAAAACCTTTGTCGCTACCGCTAGCTTTAGCCCAAGCATCCCCAACGCAAAAGAACAAAAAACTGCCGTCAAGATTTTGGTTGACTGTTCTGGCTCAATGGCGGGCGGCAGCATCCAAGCTGCGCGACGTGCCTTAATGGCCATTATTAAAAAATTCAACACTGGCGATAAATTCTCGCTCTCTAAGTTTGGCTCATCGGTTGAGCATCGTTCAAAGTCGCTTTGGACAACATCCGAGCAATCACGCTTGGGTGCAGAAAAATGGATCGGTGAGCTTGAAGCGGATATGGGCGGCACAGACATGCTCGACGCCATCGAAAGCACCTTTGCACTCGCACACAGCAGCCCGTGCGATGTCTTGCTGATTACCGACGGTCAGATCCACGGCATTGACGTAATGATCAAAAAGGCCAGAGATTCAAAGCATCGAGTGTTTTCAGTAGGAATTGGCAGTAGCCCAAGCGAGAACCTATTGCGTCGCCTGGCAGTTGAAACCAATGGGGCCTGCGATTTTGTGGCTGCGGGCGAAGCCGTTGAACCCGCAATCGTGCGTATGTTTAATCGCTTACGCTCACCTGCAATCACCAAGGTATCGGTTCAGTGGCCCGAAGGCTTTACGCCTAAGCTCTTGACCAAAGTCGACAGCACTGCCTTTGATGGGGATACTCTGCACGCGTCGGCTTGGTTTAGTGCAAAGCCCACTGGTCGGATCACGCTATTGGGTCAGTTAGTTGGCCAAGACACTGTGCAAGAACTTGGTAGTGTAGAAATCAACCAAACACCTGCAACGTCGACGACCTTGTCGCGCCTAGCAGCCGCGGGGCACATGCAACAAATGGCGGATGCAACTCAGTCGACTAAGCTTGCGCTTGATTACCAACTCGTTACAGAGCACACAAACTTTTTAATGCTGCATGAGCGTAGCGCCGAAGACAAAGCATCTAACATGCCCGAGCTACATAAGGTCAAGCAGATGCTGCCCGCGGGCTGGGGGGGTGCTGGTATGGATCAAGTGCACTACATGATAAAGTCGGTGAGTTTTTCGTGCGACGATTCTATGTCGTATGAAATCTCATCGCCCACCGT
>JBIIWK010000388.1:0-7326 GCA_044338955.1 Burkholderiaceae bacterium | reverse complement strand
ACTTACTCTGTAACATATAGAACAAAAAACTTTAAATTATTTTTCCTAAATTTTGTTGTCTCTGAAACTATTTGAAAATTCTTATAAAAATCTACTTAAATATATTGTAGTATAAAATAATAATGGAAGAAATGAATAATGAAGTAAGTGCAAGTGCCCGAGAAATATTTCAAGAAAAAGTATTACAAAATTTTGCGCCGATAATTGATGCATTTCAAGAATTAAATCAAGAAAAACAAAATTTAATACAAGAAAATAATTTTATAAAAGAATTAAATATTTTGTTAACAGAAAAAATAATTTATTTAGTTGGTATTATTAAAGAACATATAGAAAAGGATGGTTCAGAAAACGATGGAGAAGAAAAGGATGGTTCAGAAAACGATGGAGAAGAAAAGGATGGTTCAGATAAAGATGGTTCAGATAACGATGTTTCAGAAGAAGAAAAGGTTTCAACAGTTGATAATAGTTTATAAAGGTTTTTGTAACGGTTTTTGTAACGGTTTTTGTTATATATTTTTAGTGTTTTAGTATATAAGCTAAAATAAAAAAAATTGAAATACTTTTAATAAAATAGTTGAATGTATCTTATTAAATAAAGTTAAAAGTTTAAAACTAAATATGTCAATGTCAAACGTTAATTCTCAAAATGAATCAGGTTCAGGTATAAAATTTAACGCAAGTGTGTTTATATCTGATCAATTGAACAGTTTATTAGTAAATGCTGCTCAAGATTTGGCGCAACGTGCTATATCAAAATGTGCTGAACATTACAATTTCGACGGTTTAGAAGCTATAAAGCTTTTAGGTTTATCCGTAGTGAAGGTTGAACGAAAGCCGGCATCTGAAGCAAAGAAAGAGGTCAAAAAACCTGCTTTTCCGTTGCCTTACAATGGTGAATTCAATGATGATTGCTGTTATGCTTTGCGTCAAAACAACGGTTTATATACTCAATGCCAAATTGTTCGCAATAGTGGTTCAAAAGATTTCTGTAAATCTTGTCAGTCATTGGCTGATAAGAGCGAATCAGGTATCCCAGATTACGGAACCATTCAGCAACGTAATGAAGTTGGTTTGTTCGAGTATATTGATCCAAAAGGTCGTGTTCCAATTTCCTATACAAAGGTGATGCAAAAATATAAAATAACCCAAGAACAAGTGCTTGAGGAAGCTTTGAAGTTTGATGTTATTATTAATGAAAAACATTTTGTTGTTCCCGATGAAACCAAGCGTGGTAGACCTAAGGAAGATAAGCCCCCTGCTGAGCCAAAGGGGGCTAAAGGACGACCTAAAAAGACAAAAAAGGTAATACAAATTAATGGAGATAGAGATGATGATAATGATGATGACCTATTCGCAGCTCTTGTCGCAGACGCAAACTCCGATAATGGCGAAGAAATTCAAGAAACTCAAGAAATTCAAGAAACTCAAGAAATTCAAGAAACTCAAGAAAATCAATCAACTCAAGAAACACCAGAAACTCAATTGAAAAAAAAAAAGGAAGCACTACGTATCGCCAAGGAAATTGAGAAGACAGAAAAGGAAGCCAAATTAGCTGCAGATAAAGCAGAAAAGGAAGCCAAATTAGCTGCGAATAAAGCAGAAAAGGAAGCCAAATTAGCTGCAGATAAAGCAGAAAAGGAAGCCAAATTAGCTGCAGATAAAGCAGAAAAGGAAGCCAAATTAGCAGCAGATAAAGCAGAAAAGGAAGCCAAATTAGCAGCAGAAAAAGCAGAAAAGGAAGCCAAATTAGCAGCAGAAAAGGAAGCCAAATTAGCAGAAAAGGAAGCCAAATTAGCAGCAGAAAAGGAAACCAAATTAGCAGCAGATAAAGCTACTAAAGAAACCAAATTAGCACCTGATAAAGCTACTAAAGAAACCAAAATAGCCCCTGCTAAAGCCCCTGCTAAAGCAGAAAAGAAAGCCAAATTAGAAGAGAAAGAGAAAGCAGAAAAGAAAACCAAATTAGAAGAGAAAGAGAAAGCAGAAAATAAAACCAAATTAGAAGAGAAAGAGAAAGCAGAAAATAAAACCAAATTAGAAGAGAAAGAGAAAGCAGAAAAGAAAACCAAATTAGCCCCTGCTAAAAAAGCTGACGAAGACTCAGATTCAGAAGATGAAGAAGAAAACGAAGAAGGTGAAGAGTCAGAAGACTCTGAAGATGAAGATGAAAAGGAAAAAAAAGAGCCCGATGTCGTGAAGGATGTCGTGAAGAAAATTGATTTTGAAGGAAAAAAGTATTTAATGTCGAAGACAACAGGTATCATCTATGACTACAAAGAATACATTACCAATGGTGAACAAAAAGTCTTGGGTCATTGGAATGAGACGAAGAACAAGATTGACTTCTCCCCAGAATCCGATGAAGAATCAGAGGAAGAATATGATGAAGAATCAGATGAAGAACAAGAACCAGATGAAGAACAAAAACCAGATAAACTTCTCCCCAGAGTCCGATGAAGAATAAATTATTATTATTATTAAAACCTTTTAAATTAACCCACTTAAAAAAAAATAAAAAGTGAAGCCACTTGGCTAATACCTTTTTTTCTTGCTGCCTGCTGCTGCTGTTACATATCAAAATTATACACATGACGGCTGCATACTTGTCGGCACAATTGTCAGCACGATTGATGGCACAATTGTCGGCACACTTGGATGCACACTTGGATGCACTGTTGTTAGCTTATAAAACAGTGTTTTTCAAGACTATTTAAAAATATATTCTTGAAAAAATTAGTTAGAGAGAAAAGATTTTATTATGTATTATTTTGGTATTACAATAATTTTTATTACATTCAATAAGATTTTGTTGTTAAATATTTGGTCATAATTTGAATTTATAGATACGGTAAATTTATTATATTTATTTGATAAATGAGACGATGATTTTTTACACTCTGGATATTCATCTCTATAGCTAAGAAATTGAACCATTAGTTTTCTTTGAATTCCATTTAATAAAACCTTTTGTAGTAGCTGCCCTTCCCCCGTTCAGGGATAACCAAGTATTTGAGGTTTTCGTATAAATAGTTTTGTCCTGAACGTTGCTACAATGGAATGGAAAATGTATATTTTTTAATGGTTTTAAATTTTTAACAATTAAATCAGTTGTAGCTTTTCCAAAATCATACTCTGCATAAGTTAGTAAATCTTCGTTTGAAACTGAAATATCTTTTATAAAATCTTCTATATTTATGGCATCTTTACACGTCTCATTTAAATATATTTGAATGTTAAAATTTTTAGTATTATTGTTATTTGTGGTATTGTTACTATTAATTCCGTTTTTGGTTAATTCTAAAATAGCGGCGTTTTGCTCTTGAGTTTGCTCTTGAGATATTTTGGTTAATTCTAAAATAGCGGCGGTTTGCTCTTTATTTTCAGTTAATAATTGTATAATTATATTTTTAAATTCTCTGTTCTCATCTTGTAGTTGCTTATTGTTTTCTTGTAATTGCTTATTATTTTCTATTAATAAATTGATAATTTCATTATTTGGTTTTTCTGTTATAACGGAAACGGGTTCTACAATATTACATTTCTTTTTATGTCTCCATAAACCTGCATTATCATTAAAAATTTTATCACAATTTACACAATTAAATGTAATTTTAGTTTTGGCGAGTTTTTCATTGTCGTTTATTGTCGTTGTATTGTTTTTATGTTTCACGGTTAAATTATGTTTAATATAATCACTTTGTTTCATACATTTATAGTTACAACTTACACAAATAAATTTAAAATTGTCTTTGGCGAGTTCGGCGAGTTTTTCCATTGTTGTATATTAACAATATAAAAAACCCCCTAAGTTGTTTTCCTAAATAAATATAATTATTTATTTAAATTTAAAAAAAATTATGCAGCGGAAATGAAAAATATTATTTCAGTGATGAGACCATAAGAATTTTTATGCAGCAAAAATAAATAATTTGGAACATTAAATCCAATATTCCTATTTTTCATACTTTTTTTATACCAAAAATATAATATCCAATTTACTTTCCCGAGATTTTTATGATATTTTATATTTTATTCTCTATAGAGATATAAATTCTTAGATATACTTAAAAGAATTTATATTTTTTGCTAATTTTTTCATATTATTCAGTTGTTGTCTGCTGCTCTTCCCAATAAAAAAGCCAGTATAATAGTATAATAACTATTAACTCGAAATTTATCAATATTTTTATATTTTTATTATTCTTAGTATAAATCTATACCATATTACAGTATGCGTCCTGAAAGGTTGAACTGGTTGTTCTTTTTTCTTTAAAAGAAAGACAGTTAGTATCATTAAAATCAAAGTCTAGACATCTGACGCCATCTTGGTAATATAGTGGTAACGATAGTGGTAACGCTGAATTATAATTTTTGTTGCCAAATTTTGTTTGAATGATATTTTTCTCTTTCTTTTCTTCTTTATAAGTTCCAGTAAAACCTAAAAATGTATTTTGAATAAAGTTTTTCTGTTCTTTTTGAATAAAGTTTCTCTCTTCTTTTTGAATAAAGTTTTTCTGTTCTTTTTGAATACAAATATTTTTTTCCATTTTTAATATATATAAATTATATAATTATTTAATTAATTCAATTTTATTTTTAAATAGAAACAAAAATGGCTTTATAAAACGGTTTTCGCCGTATTACGGATATAAGTATTATAAATTTTTAGTTATTATTGTTTATAACTTAAAAAAGTTAAAATTGATATTTATTTTTTGTAATTAAATGATTACTACATAACAAATAAATAATACACGTTAAACTGGTATAAATGAGTTCATTTGAAGAACGTATGGAAGAACGTATGGAACAATTTAAAAAGTATTTAAAACGCACAAATATGGACCACAACCAATATCAGTATGATGGTGTTCGTTGGATTTTAAATAACGAGCTTAGGACTGATCCTGTATGTTCTGTTCGTGGAGGTTTTATTGCTGACGAAATGGGTCTCGGAAAGACTATAATGATGATAGGAACCCTTCTTTGTAACTTCTTGCCCAAGACACTTATTGTTGTCCCACCAGTGCTCATTGAACAATGGTTTTCTCAAATCTACAAAACAACGGGTCATAAAGCCATGATATATCACGGCGACAACAAAAAGCACATCACATTGGAACATTTGAACAGAACTAAAATTGTTATTACTACTTATGGAGCTATTACCCTAACTAAAAAACAACTCGCAAATAAAGTTGTCACGATGCTTCATAACGTTTCGTGGTCTCGTGTTATTTTCGATGAAGCCCATCACTTACGCAACTCTAAAACTACAAGGTATGTAAGCGCTAAATTACTTTCTTCGAAAATTAAATGGCTAGTTTCAGGCACACCCATTCAAAACTCGAAAAAAGATTTCTACAGCTTATGTTCTTTACTTCGGCTTCCGGCTAGTTTCTATACCGAGAGCGTTAATTTACGAACTTTGGCACGCGCATTCATATTAAAGAGAACTAAAAAACAATTAGGAATAAAAATGACTAACATAGTTCTAGACACAACCATTGTTGATTGGAAAAATAAAAAAGAAATGCAACTATCAGAAGAAATTCACGCTGCTTTAGCTTTTAGCAAGGTTTCATCATCTAAAAGTAATAATATCGTTGTTAATTCTATTAAAGAAACTGGCGTTTTAGCTTTAATAATGAGAGCGAGACAGACTTGCATTTATCCTAAGCTGTTGGCTAACAAACTTAATCACATTATTGACTATTCGGCTTACAGCGAAGCTTTTAATTGTAGTAGCAAACTCGACTCCGCTGTTAATAAAATATTGGAACGCAAAGATAATGGCTGCGGAAAGCTGATATTCTGCCATTTTCGCGAGGAAATCGATGAAATCGCTAAGAGATTGAGAGATGGAGGAATGACAGAGGTCGCAATATTTGATGGCAGATCTACCAACTATAAACGTTCTAAAGTTCTTAAAGACAAAAATCAAGCACTTATTCTACAAATTCAGACTGGCTGTGAAGGTCTTAATCTACAAGAAAATTATAGCGAAATATACTTCGTTTCGCCACATTGGAACCCTGCAGTCGAAGACCAAGCAATCGCTAGATGTCATCGTATCGGTCAGTCAAAAAACGTTTACGTTGAGCGTTTCGAAATGTCTTCATTCGAAGAACAAGATATTCATGTTAAAACTATAACTATAGATAACCATGTTGGAGAAGTTCAAAAAACCAAGCGTATCAAAGCAAGTGAAATCTTTTAAAAAATAGGCTGCCATACGGCGGTCTATTTTTTAATGCAAATGAAATACAGAAATATTCATTTAATTATAAATTTTTAGTAATCAAATTTAAAGCCAAATTTAACAAAAATTGAAATACTTTTTTGTTTGATTTTCTCTTTTTCCCAATTTAAAAAAACTAGCAAAAGTAAAACTCGTAAAATAAAATAAAATTGATTAATTTATTATGTATTAAATTAATTATATTAAATACATAATAATGACTAAATGTTCTTTTGAAAATTGTAAAAAACAACCATATTTCAATGAAGAAGGAAAAACTAAAGGGTTATATTGTTCAAAACATAAAACAGAAAATATGGTAAATGTTATTTCTAAAACTTGCATTCATCCAAATTGTAAAACAATACCATATTTTAATGTAGAAGGACAAACTAAAGGATTATTTTGTTTAGAACATAAATCCGAAAATATGGTTAATGTGAAATCTAAAACTTGTGTTCATCCAAATTGTAAAACAATACCATATTTTAATGTAGAAGGACAAAGTAAAGGATTATTTTGTTCAGAACATAAATCAGAAAATATGGTTGATATTAAAAATAAAACTTGTATTCATCCAAATTGTAAAACAAGACCAAATTATAATGAAGAAGGACAAACTAAAGGATTATTTTGTTCAGAACATAAATCAGAAAATATGGTTGATGTTAAACATAAAACTTGTAAAACACATTTATGTAATATTCGTGTTGAAGATAAATATGATGGATATTGTTTAAGATGCTACATACATTTATTCCCAGATAAACCAAATACGAGAAATTATAAAACAAAAGAGAAAAATGTTACTGATTTTATAACAATAAATTTTCAAAATCTAAATTGTATTATTGATAAAAAAATAAATGATGGTTGTTCAAGACGCAGACCAGATTTATTATTAGATTTAGGGTATCAAATAATAATAGTAGAAGTAGATGAAAATCAACACATAGATTATGATTGTAGTTGTGAAAATAAACGAATAATGGAATTATCGCAAGATGTTGATCATAGACCTATTATATTTATAAGATTTAATCCTGATAAATACATAAAAAATGGAAAAACAATTTCCTCGT
>JBIIWK010000168.1:0-7377 GCA_044338955.1 Burkholderiaceae bacterium | reverse complement strand
AGGTCTCAGAGATAAAAGTTTGGATTGGGCTAGACTAAGCGCTAGGTTAAACCAAGCTAGGGCGCTATTCATGTCAAAAGAAATGTCTTTCCCCGTTGTGGGTTGTATCGGCTCAGAGCATCGCGACGCTGCCCAATATCACCAGCGTTGGTTCGTGGTTGATGCGAAGGGTGGCTGGTTGAGTGCCGCGCAATGCCCTGGGCTGGCTGGTGTCAGTACCGATGTCCGTATGGGGTATTTGGTGTTACGCGCGCCCGGGATGTTGCGCATGGACATCCCGATGGACGTGATCGAAGACGATGACAGCGTACGTCAAACGGCACAGGTTGAAGCCCAGACGGTCGATGTGGTCGATGAGGGTGAGGTGGCGGCCGCTTGGTTCACCCATGTGACGGGTCAGCCGAGTCGCTTGGTGAAAGTACACCCTGAAGCAAAGCCTGTTATTTGGCCCGCTAAGTAAACGCACGCCGAGCGAGTTACCTCTTTGTAAGCTCGCTCTGGCAGCGATTAAGCCGGCAAACGTGTGAGCACGTGATATTTGTTGAGTAGCGCCTCGGCGCTTTCTTTAAACTCAGGATGCACTTCAATGCAATCGACAGGACAGACGACCTTGCATTGAGGTTCATCGTGGTGCCCCACGCACTCGGTGCATGAGCTTGGGTTGATTACGTAAATCTCTGCGCCCATCGAGATGGCATCATTGGGACACTGTGGTTCGCACACGTCGCAGTTGATGCATTCGTCGGTGATGCGCAGGGCCATAACGTTTAAGTGCCCAGTGGGGGCGTTATGCCCAGTTCGCGGCGCTCTTTGGCTTTGGCTTGCAGCCAACGATCGACCGACGGAAACACAAACTTGCTGACATCGCCACCGAGTTCAGCGATTTCGCGCACGATGGTGCCCGAGATGAACTGGTATTGATCCGAGGGCGTCATAAACAACGTTTCGACCTCAGGCAGCAAATGGCGGTTCATGCCGGCCATTTGAAACTCGTATTCAAAGTCAGACACCGCGCGCAAGCCGCGCACGATGACGCGACCTTCTTGTTCGCGCACAAAGTCTTTTAACAAGCCAGCAAAGCTCGCCACCTTGACGTTGGGATAGTGTCCTAAGACCTCGCGCGCAATCTCAACGCGTTCGTCAACCGAGAAGAATGGTTTTTTGTTGCGGCTATGGGCGACACCCACTACAACGCGGTCAAATAAACTCGCCGCGCGACGCACTAAATCTTCGTGACCGCGGGTTAGGGGGTCGAAGGTACCGGGATAGATAGCAGTGATCATTTTTGCAATGCAGCAATTTGAAAGAGGTGATAGTGTACGGCCCCCGCGCGGTCTTGGCGCAATAAGCTGTACCCCGAGGGCATAATTATTGGTTTTTCAGCCTCAATATAAACAAGACCGTTGGGTTCTAACAAATCGCCTAGCTTGGGCCACAAGAATTCAAGCCAATTTTGCCCAAAAGGCGGGTCAAGAAAGATTAAGTCAAAACGAGCGGCCTCCAAGCGGTCTAAAACCATCTTTACGTCACCGGCATGGATCCGCACCATATCTGCGCTGAGTTTGTCACGCAGGGCTCGCAGGGCCGTCAGCGCCTTGGGCTGTTGCTCAACCATCTGCACGTGTGCTACGCCCCGTGACGCAGCCTCAAACCCTAGCGCACCGCTGCCAGCGAACAGATCCAAAACGCGTTTATCTGAAAACTCGCCGCCCCAAAAATAGTTTAGCCAGTTGAATAATGTTTCACGCACTCGGTCAGGGGTAGGCCGCAAACCGTCTGCCTCGATCACCTCAATGGGTGTGCGACGATACTGACCGGCGACGATCCGAATATACTTCTTCACTATGTTTCGCTTCTTCAAGAAAAAAACCGACCTTTCCGACCCAAGTGCCACGAATCAGCAAGCTGATCCTGAGGCGGGGCAACCCGCGCCCGGGGCACACGTACCCGAGCCATCCGCACCTGAGGTCTCAACGCCCCAGCCTGGCGCCGGTCTGCTAAGCCGATGGTTCAAGCGTAACCCAGAGCCGGCCCCGCTGGGGCTTGAGCCGCAAGAATCGCTAGACAGACCCGATCCCGCACCGTTATCTCAAGCTGAATCCGAGATCGAGCCAAAGATCGAATCCGAGATCGAATCAAAGATCGAATCAAAGATCGAATCAAAGATCGAATCAAAGACTGAATCAAAGACTGAACCAAAGATCGAATTAGAGACTGAATCAAAGACTGAATCAAAGATCGAATCAAAGATCGAATCAGAGACTGAATCAGAGACTGAATCAGCTGCCGAACAGCACCCAGCAAAGCAGGACGGCACTCAACAAAAGGTCTCTTGGCTCGCCAAGCTACGTGGCGGCTTAGCTAAAACGGGCAAAAACATTAGTGAGATTTTTGTCGGCGTGCGTGTCGACGAAGCACTGTTCGAAGAGCTCGAAACGGCTTTGATTATGGCTGACACGGGTGTTGAAGCCACCGAGGCCCTCTTGGTGGCGCTCAGAGCAAAGGTTAAGCAAGAGCGCATCGAAGAGGCTGCAGGCGTCAAACAGGCGTTGCGTGATGTGTTGGCGGATCACTTGCGGGTACTAGAAAAACCTTTTGAAGTGGGTCGCGTCAAACCCTTGGTTGTGATGATGACGGGCGTGAATGGCGCCGGCAAAACTACGTCTATCGGCAAGCTGGCTTTTTGCCTACAAAAAGAAGGCGCACGCGTGCTGCTTGCAGCAGGCGACACCTTCAGAGCCGCGGCCCGTCAGCAACTGGTTGAATGGGGTTCGCGTAACAATGTCGATGTAATCGCCCAAGACGGGGGTGATCCCGCCGCGGTGGCGTTTGATGCGGTCAATGCGGGTCGGGCCCGCGGTATGGATGTGGTGATGGTGGATACCGCAGGGCGCCTGCCGACTCAGCTACATCTGATGGATGAGCTTAAAAAAATTCGTCGTGTAATTGCTAAAGCTGATCCTACGGCACCGCACGAAGTTTTATTGGTTGTCGACGGTAATCAGGGCCAAAACGTACTTTCCCAGATTCGTGCGTTTGATGCGGCAGTTGGTTTAACGGGTTTGATCGTGACGAAACTCGACGGAACCGCAAAAGGCGGCACGCTCGCCGCAGTCGCTGCGGGTGCGCAGGGCGTACGACCGATTCCGGTGTATTGGATCGGTGTCGGCGAGCGGATTGAAGACCTTCAGCCGTTTGTGGCAGCTGAGTTTGCCGCCGCGGTGGTCGGCTAGCAGCTGGGCGCAACGCAAGAGTTTTTCTTCTCGGCTCAAGAACGCGTTAAAAAAAGTCCTGCAGCCGTCGTGACTATCAATGTCACAGCTGCAAGAATCTGTCGCAGGCGTTACAAGTGATCGCTTCAGCGAAGCACTCGACAGGCTCTAAGCGCGTCAGCGCCAAAATGTCTCGGTGCGTGAAAGCTGTTTAAACGCCGCGCAGGCGTCCTGTGTCAATGCATCCAGACGCGAGGTGATCCAGCCGCAGGCAAACCAGGCGCTGGGTTGCGTATCACGCAGACCAATAAAACGATCACGTGCAACCGCTAAATCGTTCATCTCGCCCAAAATATCTTGCACAGCCGCCAGTTGTTTGCGATACGCTTTGAGCCGAGCTGTTGGTAATAGTGACTCGCTAAATTGCAGAGCGTAACGTAATTTTTTTCCAAGTTTTCTTAATTCGTGGCGCGGTTCGATCTCAAGTTGATCAAATTGCAAGCCGTCTTCTAACAAACGTCGATGCCATTTTTTTAGTTTTTTAACGAGCGCGTCTCTAAGCGTTAAAGGCTTTTGATTCTTTATGCTTGCTGTCGCGACCACTTCTGTTGCGACCTGAGTGGCAACGTGTGCAGCAACCTGTCCAACTAGCTTGGTTCGAGCGCTCTGTGCTTGTGTGGCGGGTGCAACGACAGCGGGATCTTGCGGCGCTTGAATAGTCCTTGAAGTCTGTAAAGACGCGTCGCGCGCTTGTAGCGCAAGCGAGCGTGTGGCACTGACACTAGCCGCAGGCGCTGGTTTCTGTGCGGGCGTATCAACGTCGAGGGGGGCTGTGGTGATGATCAAGGGTGGTGCGACGGGCGCAACCGGCAGAACAGTCCACGCTAACGTGTCTAACAACCAACTTTGAAAGGGACGACTGAGCGCGACATTTTCGGTGTCTGCTGGCGTTTGTCCGTCATCGAGTATCAAAGGGGGTTGCCCCGCGGCGCTGAGCACCGGCAGTAAGGTCTCTTTGAGGACGTCGTCGTCACGCGTGCCACCTAGCTTGGCAAAATGCAGCTTGATCTCTGCGCGAAGCTCTTCAGACGGCAGCACTGCGATCCCGTTAAAAAACGACCAGGCCGAGCGCAAGCGGCGAATACCCACTCGCAGCTGATGTACGTGCTCGGCACCACCCGCCTGGTAAATATCGGCGGTGTCGACTTCGGCCAAAACAGCCGCATTGCGAATAATTTGATCCAGGCACTCGGCGCTGACGGCTGCGAGCGCAGCCTGAGCATTAATTTTTGGGTGCAGTGAGATATTTTCAGCGGTGCGTGCAGCCCAAAATTGCGCGATCGCTTGGCGCCGAGACGATTCTTGACGTTCTTGTTTGTGTTCATTGATCGTTTTTAGCTCGGCATCGAGCAACGCCAAGCGATCGCCGCGCTCAGACTTGCTGCGCGCATCTAAGATCAGGCCATGTGCCTGCTGCCATTTTTTGCCAAGTGCAAAAACGGCAGCAAGCTGGCCGCGTTTAAGTTCGAATTCGATTTCAGAGATTGGCAGCTCAAGTGCGCCCGCACGCAACAATCCGCTGTCAAGGGCAATTTCGACCACACCCAGGTCAGTGCGCGTTTGCCTGAAGATGCGCTGTACGTCGGTCTCGTAACTAATCGCAAGCGCCGGCGCATGTTTGGCGAGCACGGCGGCAAAAGGTTCTGCCGCGTAGACACTCAGGTCAAGCTCAGGTGAGGGGCGATCGTGATTAATTTCAATGCGCGATAATGAATTTTCGCCCGGCATTTTGAGTGTTTGCACCCACTGCTCGCCCTCGCGTCGCAAGCGCAAAGCAATTTTGGCACGCACCAGATCGCGGTCAGGCGTATCAAAATAAAAAGCTTGCAAACGCATGCGCGTGACCCGCCCGCGCAGCAGCTCTTTTTCAACGCCTGCGTGCGCTTCTTTTGGTACGTGTAGCTTGAGTTCTTGTTCTGCCATGGTTCGCTTTAAGTTGAGAGTCGCGGCGCATTGTAGTGATCTCGAGGGCCAAAAATGATGACATGTCATAAATCTGAAAAACAGAAGCTTGTAGAGCAGAATCGTGTCGTGATTACTTTTGTTGCGGCGTTCAGTTTGGCAAGTAAAAGTGAACTTGCTTTTGTCGCGACTTTTAGTGCAACCAGTGCAGGAACAAGCGCCTTGATGAAGATATTAGTGATAACAAGTGCGGGCGCACTTGATCTAAATCATAAAATTCACATTTTACGTGCGAGCATGAGCCGGTGGGCCATTTCAACAAAACCTGTGCCACCCTCAGACGGGGTGACAAATTTGGGGCGATGCGCCAAGCGATGTAATTGGTGTTGAATATTCGCGACGCCTACCGAATAGTTAAAAAACTCAAACATGGGCTCATCGTTGGGCGAATCCCCGATAAACAAAACGTTTTCGTTGTCGTTTTGCAGATCGATACCAAACTCGCGGGCAAACAGCGTTTTGGTCATGGATAACTTGTCATACGCGCCAAACCAACCGTTGACGTGGATTGAACTGACCTTGGCTTGTGCGCCTGCGGCCTTAAACATTGCAACAATTTGCTGAACAGCCCGCTCGGGCAAGGGCGCAACATCTTCACAAAAATCAATGGCCAAGTCGGCCAGACGGTATTGTTGATCGCTTGCAAGGGCCGAACCCGGCACCTGCTGCAGAATCTCAAGAGCGAGTCGGTCAAGTTTTTGCCGATTGCTTTGAAGGTGTACTTGGCTTGCAAAGTGATGGGTAGTCATTTTGCGCGCCGCGCGGTCGTAGCGCATGTAAAACGCACCGTTTTCGCCCACAACAGCAAAAACTGGCCACATTCGGGCGATATGGTCGCACCACCCCGCGGGGCGGCCTGTGATCGGGATCACTGTGATCCCAGCGGCCGACAACTGTTCAAGCGCTGCATAGGCGTCTGCCGTCAGTCGACCATCCGTCGTGACGGTGTCGTCAATATCCGTCAAAACAAAGTGCAATTGTCTCGCGACGCTTAAATCTAGTGTTTGAAGTGCTTGCATGGGGCTTTTTAAGAGATTTATAGGGCGCCAAAGGAATCTTGCTGAACGATTCTATAATAGGGGTCTACTCAGGCCTGTTTATTTGATCCCTATGTCTGCCAAAATTTCGCTCGCAAGCTCTAACCAACCCGTGCCCGCCTCGGCGATTTCGCCTGTTTCTGAGATCATCGACGAGCTTCGCGCGGGGCGTATGGTGATTTTGGTCGACGAAGAAGACCGCGAAAACGAAGGCGATCTGGTGATGGCTGCCGAATTCGTCACCCCAGAGGCCATTAATTTTATGGTGACCCACGGGCGTGGTCTGGTTTGTTTGACCCTGACCGAAGAGCGTTGCGCGCAGCTCGAACTCCCGTTGATGTCGGCGCGTAACGGTACGGCTTACGGTACAAACTTCACTGTTTCGATTGAGGCCGCAGAAGGCGTCGAAACCGGCATTTCGGTGGCTGATCGGGCGCGCACGGTGCAAGTGGCTGTGGCGCGCGACGCCAAAGCTACTGATCTAGTGCAGCCAGGGCATATCTTCCCGTTAAAAGCTGTGGCAGGGGGCGTTTTGGTGCGCGCCGGGCACACTGAGGCGGGGTGCGATCTCACGCGTATGGCCGGTTTAACGCCAGCGGCTGTGATCTGCGAAATCCTCAAAGCCGACGGCACGATGGCACGCCTGCCTGACCTGATCGAATATGGCCGTACGCACAACCTTAAAATCGGCACCATTGCCGACCTGATTCATTATCGCAGCGAGCACGAGTCCGTGATCGAGCGCGTTGGTACGCGCGAGATTCAAACCCCTTGGGGTACGTTCCAGATGGTGGCATACCGCGACACGGTCGCGGGCAACCCACATATCGCGCTGATTTCGGGTCAAGTCGACCCGTTAACTGAGACGCTGGTGCGTGTACACGAACCCACCTCAATGCTCGATGTGCTGGATGTGCACAGCGCGGGGCACACCTGGGGTGTAGCCGAAGCCTTGCAAGCGATCAAAGCGGCGCCCGCTGGCGTCATGGTGTTTTTAAATTGTCAAGGCTCTGCTGAGCACCTGTTTGGCCAAATTGGTGCCTGGCCTGGGCAAGCGACCACGGCAGTCAAACGTGACGCAGGGCGCATGGATTTGCGCACCTACG
>JBIIWK010000167.1:0-7398 GCA_044338955.1 Burkholderiaceae bacterium | reverse complement strand
TACCGTTGGTCGCAGTTGATGGAGATGAAGGTGCCGGTCAAATGCGGCATCGACGCTGACGCAGCAATGATCAAGGCGTTTAAGCCAGACTTTGTCGTGGTGGCAACGGGCTCTGTGCCCAGAGAGGCTCCAATTGACACCAGCGCTCTTGCGAGTGATATCGCAGTGATGCATGCTTGGGACGTATTTACCTCGCCTGAACGTATCGCGCCAGGCACGTCGGTGACGATCATTGGCGGTGGCATGGTCGGCGTTGAAGTGGCTGATGTGTTGCGTCTGACAGGTTGCGATATTCAGGTGCTAGAAATGCAAGCGACTGCAGCCAATGGGATGGCGCGTAACAATAAATTCGAATTGCTTGAGCGGATTGCTGCAGCCGGTGTGCGCGTGATGACACAATGCCGCATTGAAAGCCTGAGCGAACGACACTTGACGGTCAAGATTGGGCAGGCAGCTTCCACGCAACTGGCTATCGGACAAGTGCTGATTTTTGCCAATGGGCCGCGCTCAAATATCGATGTGGTTGCCGCCATTGAACAAGTCGGTGTCCCCTATGCGCGCGTGGGCGACTGCCATGCGCCCGGTGATTTTTTGTCTGCGATTCGCGATGGCTGGATGGTAGCCCTCGGTATTGATCAACAACCTTTTTCTGGAAAAACAGAATGACCAACAGCCAGACGGGCAGCTCGAGCGGCTTGCCGATCTATGAAGTGTTCGCCGTGCGTTATGCCACTCGCGAGGCGCAGCGTAAAAATCATTTTATTGGTGGAGACCCTCACGATGGCCCCATGCCGATGGATTATTTTGTTTGGGTAGTGCGTAATGCGCAGCATACGTTTGTTGTGGATACAGGCTTTGGTGCAGAAGTGGCCGCCAAGCGCGGGCGCACGCTATTGCGTACCCCGGCAGAAGGGTTGGCGGCAATCGGTGTGGATGTCGCGCAGGTCAAAGATGTGATCATTACCCATTTGCACTACGACCATGTGGGCACCTTTGACAGCTTTCCCATTGCCCAATTTCATTTGCAAGATGATGAAATGGCCTACGCGACCGGTCGCCATATGCGACACAAGCAATTCAATCACGGCTACGAGGTAGATGAGGTCGTCGGTATGGTGCGCTTGGTTTACAAAGATCGAGTGAGTTTTTATGCCGGCGAGGCTGAGTTAGCACCAGGGGTGTCGATTCATCGCATCGGTGGTCACACGCATGGGGTGCAATGTGTGCGCGTCTGGACCCGTCGCGGTTGGGTCGTGTTGGCGTCGGACACGAGTCATTATTACGAACACTTCGAAAAGAAACGCGCTTTCACCACGATGTTCAACGTAGGCGAAGCCGTTGAAGGTTATGGCAAGCTCGAAGAATTAGCCAGCTCACTGCAACACATCGTGCCCGGGCATGATCCGTTAGTGATGCAGCGCTATCCTGCGGTATCAAAGGCGCTTGAGGGGATTGCTGTGCAGTTGGATGCAGACCCGACGTATTAATTGATCAGATTCAACGATTCAAATATCCAACTATTTAAATATTCAACTATTTAAATATTCAAATATTCAACTATTTAAATATTCAACGATTGAAACTTTAACTATTAAAGAGGCGTGTCATGAAACGTTTTGCTTTTCTCTCGGTTGCGACGCTATTTTGTTTTAGTTTGTTGGCGCCCGTGGCTGCACAAGACTATCCCGCGCGCTCGGTGCAGGTGTTCGTTGGCTTTCCAGCTGGCGGCAGTGCTGATATCGTTGGTCGCCTGGTCATGCAAAAGCTCAGTGATGTCACAGGCAAACAATTTATTGTTGAAAATCGCACAGGGGCGGGGGGCAATATCGCTTTTGCCGCAACGGCCTCGGCCAAGCCAGATGGTTACACGTTGCTATTTAGTACGCCAGGTATTGCGATTAACCCAAGCTTGTATAAAAAAGTTAATTTCAAGATTGAGGATTTCACGCCCATTGCTCTGATAGGTGAAGCACCCCTAGTGTTGTTGGCAAATGCCAAGTTGCCGATCAAATCGATTAATGACTTGGTTGCGATGGGCAAGACCAAGCCAGACGCCATTCGCTTTGCGAGCTCTGGCAACGGCAGCTCATCGCATTTGGCGATGGATGTATTGCGTCACATGACAGGTATGCAATATCTGCATATTCCTTATCGTGGTGGTGGCCCAGCCTTGATCGATGTGATGTCGGGCGAAGTTGACGTGACGATGTTGCCGATTTCTGAGAGCATGCCTTACGTGCGCGATGGTCGTGTCATTGCCTTAGGACAGACCGGTGTGACACGCTCGACGATCGCCAAGGACATGCCTACGATTGAAGAAGCCGGTGTCAAAGGCTATGCCTCAACAACCTGGTACATGGTACTGGGGCCTGCAAATCTACCCACTAATGTGGTGTCTTTTATGCAAACGCAATTGGCAAACGTATTGCAAATGCCAGATCTACGCGACAAAGTTCAGGCCGCAGGGGTGAACATCATCAATGGTGACTCAGCCAAAGCCAAAGAATTTTTAGATTCAGAATACAAAAAATGGGCAGCCTTAATCAAGGCGTCTGGCACAGTGATTGAGTAACTTAAAAAATTGACGATGTCTGACGGCGCGATCAACACAGTCCTTCGCGCCGTAGCATCGCAAGACGGTTATACCGCGTTGAGTAGCGGGATGCGCTGAGCCTACAACGTGAACCTTGGCGCAGTAAAAGCCGAATAGACAGGGGCAATAGATCCCCTAAATATTTCTCACGATCGCGCCGCATGATTTACCTTTTTCATCATTGATTCAAAACGAGACTATGGATAGCCACCCCCAATCTTTATTGCCCGGTGCCACGCAAAAACTCGCAGAGTTTGCTGCCGGTATTGAGTACACAGCGATACCCGCAGAAGTGATTGACCGCATGAAGACCAGTTTTTTAGACAGCGTTGGCTGTTGCTTGTTTGGGGCAACCTTGCCCTGGACTCAGCGCGTTCAAGCCATGATCGAAGCTGAGGATGCTCGCCCAGTGGCTTCGATTTTTGGCACAGCTAAAAAAACCTCGGTCGCTGGTGCAGTGTTGGTCAACGCGACGGCGGGTCATGCGTTTGAGCTCGACGATATTCATAAAGAATCAATCGTTCATGCAGGTTCGATCGCAACACCCGTTGTGGTGGCGTTGGCCGAGCAGGCGGGTGGTGCGAGTGGCAAAACACTCTTGACCGCGATGACTACTGGCTATGAGATTGGGACGCGTGTTGGCAATGCAGCGACGATGGGATTGTTTTTTCGTGGCTTTCATCCGCAGGGTACCTCGGGCGCGTTTGTGGCTGCAGCCTCTGCAGCCAAGATGCTTAAACTCAATGCCCCCCGCATGCAACACGCGCTCGGGATTGTCGGTTCACAAGCCGGTGGTTTGATGGCGGCCCAAGAGGGCGCCATGGTTAAACGCTTTCATTCTGGTCGTGCGGCCCAAAGCGGAGTCTATTCTGCTTATCTGGCACAGCGTGATTTCACTGGGATTAGTGACGTGCTCGAGGCTGGCTATGGCGGTTACCTCAGTTCATATTCTGACAAGCCCAATGCGATTCGCCTGACCGAAGATCTGGGCGTGGTGTGGGAAACGGGCAAGGTGGGTTACAAGCCGCACGCTTGTGTGACGAGTATCCACTCCGCATTGGATGCTTTCGCCTATTTGCTCAACGCGCATCAGTTAACGCCCGACGACTTGAGCAAAGTTGAAATTGGGATGAGCCCAATGACTTACACACACTGCGCTTGGGAATACAAAGCCCAAGGGGTGACCGCTGCACAAATGAATTTGTTTTACGGTATTGCAGTAATTGGCTTTGATGGCAAAGCGTTTGTTGCTCAATATGCTGAAGATCGCCTAGCCGACCCTAAGATTATGGATTTCATTACTCGCATTGAAGCGAGTATTGATCGAGACATCGAAGCCATGGGCGCAGCCTACCGGCATGCAGCGCGCGTAAAGATCACTACGCGCGATGGACGCAGCTTCAAGCATGAAATTCTTAACCGACGCGGTAGCCCCGAAAACCCCCTGTCGCACGAGGATGTAGTCTACAAGTTTCGCAACGTTGTTGAATCATGCTTGAGCGCCAAGAATATCGACCGCACGATTGCGTTGATCGCGCAATTAGATCGTTTGGATGATACCTCTGAGCTGTTTAATCTGTTGGCCGCAGCACGCAACGCATAGAGATCCCAAGCTTATGTTTGGTTTGTGTAAAGAGATTCGGCCAGTCATCTAACTGTGACGGTTTTCGGTTTGATTTTGTCTCCCGATTTTTTTATTTCTGTTTTTATTTTTTAGCTTTTAACTTTTAATCTTTGAGCAGGCATGTCCTGAAATAAAATGAAACACACTTCAGCGTCTTCGAATACTTTGGCCGATCAATTAGCCGCACATTTCAAAAAATTTGACTATGCGCATTTGACCGAGGCGACAAAAAAATCTGTTAAGCGTTTGTTGCTTGATTATTTGGGTGTCGCCATTTCGGGAAGCCAAAGTGAAAGTGGTCAGGTTGCCCGTAAGTTTGCTGCTGTCACCGGCGGACACGCCGAGTCCACACTGATTGGTGGTGACGCTCGCGTCCCCGCCATGCAAGCGGCCTTTGCCAATGCAATTTCTTCGCATAGCATTGAGCTTGACGATATTGATGTGCTGGCGCTGTTTCACTTCAGCCCGCCTGTCTATTCCTCAGCGTTGGCCACGGCCGAGCAAGTGGGGGCAAGCGGCAAAGACCTGTTAACGGCACTGGCGGCTGGTTGCGAAATGATGGAGCGTCTGAGTAAAGCTGCAAACTCTTCGCTGCGCAACCGCGGCTTTCACACCACGCCAACTACCGGGGTCTTCGGTGCAACGATTGCTGCGGCAAAATTGCAAGGCTTGTCTGCAGAGCAAATGGTATCGGCTCTCGGGATGGCGGGCGCATCAGCGTCTGGCTTGATGGAGATGTATGGCCCCTCAATGCAAAAGCGTTTCAACCCGGGGCCTGCTGCGCGCAATGGCGTGACGGCTGCCACGATGGCTGGTCTTGGCTTTACCGGTGCAGCAACAATTTTTGAAGGCGAGCGCGGCTTTTTAGCAGCTTTCACAGATAAAAGCGATCCGTCACAGTTGGTAAAAGATTTTGCACAACCCTATCAACTCGATATTGAGTTTAAGCCTTACTCGTGCGCGCGCCCCATTCATAACGCAATTGATTGCGCGCTTGAAATTCGGCGCAAGCATGCGCCTGATTTGAAACGTATCAAGGCGATTGAAATGGCGCGTCATTCAGATTGGGCGCTGTACCATCAAAACAAGCGTCCGCAGACGTATCACGAAGCACAGGTCAGTTTGCCTTACTCGGTGGCTGTTGCCTTGCTGGATGGTCAGGCGTTGTTTGCTCAATATAACGATGCACGCTTGGGCGAAGCTGAATTGATTCGCTTGACCGATCTGGTCAATATTACGGTGGACGATTCGCTGCCGCGCGGCGTGTCATGTCTGATGACCATGGTGATGGACGACGGTTCTAAATTTGTGTCGCAAATTGATTACCCGAAAGGCTCGATTCAAAATTCAATGAGTGATGATGAATTGCGCGGCAAATTTGATAGCTTGGTGATACCAGTGCTAGGGGCTAAGCGGGCCGGCGAAATCGCCGCCGCTGTGGCGTCTATCGAAAGCTGCCAAAATGTTGGTGAACTGATGAAGCTCACCTCTAAGGTTGGTATTTAATGATTGAGCAGTTTCTTTGGTGATTGAATAATCATGATGAGTCAATCAGATTTACCTTGTTATGAGGTCATTGCCTTAAAGTACGCAACCCGAGAGGGTCGCAGGCCTGATCATTTCGTGGGGGGAGACCCCCACGATGTGCCCATGCCAATGGATTATTACCTTTGGGTGATACGTGATGGGCAACGCTTGGTTTTAGTTGATACGGGTTTCAATCAGGATATGGCGGATAAGCGTCACCGGACATTGCTGCGCCGACCGACCGATGCCTTGAAGCTGCTGGGCATCGACACCAAAGACATTGCCGAAATCGTGATCACGCATTTGCATAACGATCACGTGGGTACGTTTGATGAGTTCCCGATTGCCAAATTTCATCTGCAAGATGATGAAATGAAGTTTGCGACAGGGCGCTTGATGTGCTGTGAACGTTTCAGTCGCGCCTTTGAGGTGGATCACGTTGCTGGCATGATCCGGTTGGTCTACAAAGATCGCGTGATTTTTCATCAAGGGGATGCGACCATTGCACCGGGTATCAGTGTGCATAAAATTGGTGGGCATACTGCGGGCATGCAAGTGGTGCGCGTGCATACCGCTCGGGGGTGGGTGGTGCTTGCCTCAGATGCGAGTCATTACTACGAGCATTTTGAGCAAAAGCGTTGCTTTCACTTGGTCTATCACCTAGGTGAGGCAATCGAAGGCTACGAACGCTTGGTGGCGTTGGCGCAATCGCCGCGTCACGTGGTGCCTGGCCATGATCCTTTAGTGGTGCATCGTTATCCCGCCGTATCTGAGGCGTTAACCGGAATTGCAATGCGGCTTGATCTTGAGCCAATTGCTTACTGAAGGTCTTAAGATTTCTGTCAGTCAGTGTTGTCGAAGAGTGTTTTTTGGCGAGTGCGTTTTTTTAGTCGTCTAACCGTTTGGTGTGTAGCGTCATATCCGTTGCTTAATTGTTTTTCGAGGTGTGCTATGAATAAATTATTAAAACGTGTCACCCATTTGTTTAAAACTTCTGCCGTGTCGATTGTTGCTTTGTGCTCGGTTGGCGGGTTCGTTCAAGCGCAAGACTATCCTAACAAATCGATCTCTTTGGTTGTGGGTTTCCCACCAGGGGGGTCAAATGACATCGTGGCACGACTCTTTGCCCCAAAGCTCACCGAGATCTTGGGTCAATCGGTTGTCGTTGTAAATAAGTCAGGCAGTAATGGTTTGATAGGTACTGATTTTGTGGCAAAAGCTGCACCGGATGGCTACACAATTACCATCGCGAGTGCGAGCCCTCTGGTGATTAGCCCCCACACGTTTGCGAAAATTCCTTTTAATACCTTGAAAGATTTGGTTGGCATCACGACTGTGGCGCAAACACCAGAGTTGTTGGCGATTCATCCCTCTGTGCCGGCCAAATCGTTAAAAGAGTTGATCGATTTATCAAAAACACGTCGTGTCACTATTTCGTCATCGGGCAGCGGTGGCCTGCCACACCTGGCAATCGAACTGCTGCGTACGGCGGCGGGTAGTGGGGATATCGTTCACGTGCCCTATAAGGGCGCGGGGCCAGCCATTACTGACCTATTGGGCGCACACGTTGACGGCATTATTGTCGACCTGCCCCCGTTGTACCCGCTTGTGCAAGACGGTCGCCTGCGTGCGATCGCGATTACCAATACACAGC
>JBIIWK010000166.1:0-7405 GCA_044338955.1 Burkholderiaceae bacterium | reverse complement strand
CCGCGCAGCTGCAAAGTAGTCGGCCCACACCGCATCCTCATTCACGCGCCTGCCAACCTAGCTGGGTTGGCAGGCTACGTGGAGGCGCGACCTAACCCACCCGCAGCCCTAAGCGCTTCGATTTCACTCGTCGTCATCCCCAGCACATCACTAAGTACCGCCTCAGTATGCTCACCCAGTGAGGGCGACGGTGTACGCACCGATCCAGGCGTTGCTGACATACGAATCGGCACACCCACCACGCGCACATTACCCGCGCGCGGATGCACCATCTCCACGATCGCACCACGCGCGACAACTTGCGGATGCTCAACGACTTGCTTGACGTTATTGATTGAACCCATCGGGATGCCTGCACCAACGAGGATGGCTTCCCATTCGTCAAAACTACGCGTCAAGAAAACCTCTTGCAGTCTGTCAATCAACGCTTTGCGATTTTGCATACGGGCACTATTGGTTGCAAACCGAGGATCATGTGTCATATCAGAGCAACCGATCAGCGGGCAAAACTCGAGCCATAACTTATCGCTACCCACCGCCAAAGCGAGGTCTTGTGTTTGTGTGCGAAAGGTTTGATACGGCAATAAGGCCTTGTACGCTGTACCCATCGGACCGGCAATCGTACCTGTCGAGAAATAATCACCGATCATCGTACTCAGCAACGAGAGCTGGCCCTCTAACATCGAGATATCGATCGACTGCCCCACCCCGGTTGCGTCTTTGGCACGCAGGGCCATCATGATGCCCAAGGCGGCATTCATACCGGCGGTTAGATCAGCAATCGACACGCCCGCGCGCGCGCCATGCCCACCCTCATCGCCCGTTGCGCTGATCATGCCGCTTTCGGCCTGCACGATTAAATCGAGGGCCGGACGATCTCGGTAAGGGCCATCTTGCCCAAAGCCTGAAATCGAACAGTAGATAATGCCAGGGTTGCGCTTGCATGCAACTTCATAATCGATGCCTAGCTTGGCGAGCGTGCCAGGGCGAAAATTTTCAAGCACCACGTCGCAGCGCTCGACCATCCGCAAAAAAGTCTCTTTGCCTTCGGCGTTTTTTAGGTCAAGCACCATACCTTGCTTATTGCGATGAAGCCCAACAAAATAATCGGTTTCACCACCAGGCAATTTTGTGCCCCAAGCGCGCGCGATATCACCTTTGCCTGGCGGCTCGATCTTGATGACTTGCGCACCATAATCGGCCAACATCGTTGAGCAAAAAGGCCCCGCCAAAGCGTGGCTGAGGTCTAAAATTTTGAGGCCTTCAAGTGGTAGTTTCATGAGCATCTTCTGTGAATTAACTTGGCTCCATCACCTTAAGATCTGGTGACACTGCAAAGTCGATCTCGCCCAGGGCTTTGACCTCTTCAGGTGTAAAGCCTGGGGCAATCGCCTCAAGTACAAAGCGATCGTTGACCCAATGCAATACTGCCAAATCAGTCACTAACCAATCCACGCATTCGCGCCCTGTCAGTGGGTACTTGCAGCGACGCGGCAACTTGGTTCTGCCTTTGCTGTCAGCGTGTTCCATGACAATGATCAGTTCGACCTCACCAGAGATCAAATCCATCGCACCACCGATACCACCACGGCGAGCATCAGTGATACTCCAGTTCGCGACGTTACCCTCTTGGTCGACCTCATAGGCGCCTAAAATGACCGTATCGATATGACCGCCGCGGGCCATTTCAAACGACATCACACTTTCAAAGAATGACGTTCCAGGCACCGCCTCAACAAATTGACCCCCTGCGTTAAAGACATCGGGGTCGACTGCATCACCTGACACAATGCCGCCGTAACCTAGCACACCGTTTTCAGCATGTAACCAGACACCGCGACCACCTAGAAAATTTGACACTTGTGTGGGGATGCCAACGCCCAAGTTCACATAGGTGTTGTCTTTAACAATCTTCGCCGCATTTTTTGCAATGCCGTTACGCGTGAGAGCTTGCTTACCGTTATAGGTGCGCGCGCTATCCGCCGCACGCTTTTCTGCACGCGTGAGCGTTTTGACATCGACCATATCGGTAATCTTTAACACGCGCGAAATAAAGATACCGGGCAAATCGATCAGTTCTGGGGGCAACTCGCCCACTTCAACGATTTCTTCAACCTCAACAATCGCAATCTTTGCCGCTTTAGCAAACGCTGAATTGAAGTTGGCGCTACCGCCACGAAATTGCACATTGCCCGCACGATCAGCGCGATAGGCGCTCAAAAAGGCATAGTCCACCTGAATGGCATGTTCAAGGACATGTGGCTTGCCGTTGAAATAACGAACATCCTTGCCGTCAGCCAAGTCAGTATCGACCCCGGTTGGCGAATAAAACGCTGGGATACCAGCCCCGCCAGCACGGCAGCGCTCAACCAAAATACCCTGAGGTACGAGTTCGACATCAAGCGTGCCGGCTGCAATTCTTTTTTCGCCTTCGGTTTGCATGCCGGCTCTGATTGAAAACGCAGCAACCAGTTTTTTAACCTGATTGTTTTCAACTAACAGCTGACCTTTTTCACCGGCGGCGCCAAGCGAGTTACAGACCAAGGTCAAGTCTGTTGTACCTTTGTCGCGCAGAGCGAAGATCAGGTTATTCGGGAAACGATGTGCCAAACCAAATCCAGCGATCGCGACACTCGCGCCCGCTTGAATATCTGCGATTGCCTGTGCGGCTGAGGCAACTACCTTGTCCATACTAATCCTTTGTTCATAAGTTCACTTACACAAACCAAGCCTTTGGGCCTAATCCATCTCAATGTTCAAAATCTTATCGAGCGAGACCGAAGGCCCTCACCCATATTAGATTCAAAACCTTGTTTAACTCGACCTGAGGCCTCAATCCATCTTAATATTTAAAATCTTGTTGAGCTCGGCCAGTTGGCGTTTTTCTTCAGTCATCGCGGCCAAAAATTGCTTCGAATTGAGCATTTTGAGCTCTGAACCCGAAGCCTCGACGCGGGCACGCACTTCGGGCTGTGAAAAATACTTCACGCTCGCATCGTACAACACACGCACAACGTGCTCTGGCGTGCCGGCGGGAGCGAGTAAACCATACCACGAACCCGTGTTGTTGGGCATGCCTTGCTCATCCATGGTCGGCACCTCGGGCAAGGCCTTTGCACGCGTCTGAGAAGACAGGCCAATGGCGCGAAGCTTGCCCGACTTAATATGTGGCAACATCGCCGATAAATTTAAGAAAGAGACGTCAACATGCCCGCCCAGCATATCGTTGACGACGGGTGTTGCCCCTTTATAAGGCACGTGGGTCATTTTGATCTTCGCTTCAATTTGAAGAATCTCGCCCGCGAGATGGGTTGAGCTACCCGTACCGCTTGAGCCATAGGTCATGACTTTTGTTTTGGCTAACTCGATGAACTCTTTGACGTTGGTCGCTTTGATGTGGGGACCAATCACCATCACATTTGGCACATCAATCAGCATCAAAATTGGCAAAAATTCTTTAATGCCGTCGTATGGTGGATTTGAGCTAAAGACGGGCACTGCAGTGTGAGGCGCACCGGCGCTGGCCAACAGCGTATAGCCATCGGGGGCCGCTTTGGCGACAAAGCCGGTTCCAATCGAACCACTACCCCCACCTTTTGTTTCGATCACAAAAGTTTGCCCCAGCGCCTGCGACAAGCCGTTTGCAAGTTCACGGGCGATCTGATCAGCCGGGCCGCCTGCGGGGTAAGGCACAATCATTTTGACCGGCTTGTCGGGATAAGTCTGCGCAGCCACAAACAAAGGCGCGAACGCCATCGTCAAAAAAACAGCCCGTAAGATCTTTTTCATTGTTATCCTTTTTTCGAGTCTTCTGGTTGGCGCGTTTGACGTCGCTTAAGTCCGTGCCAAACGAAAAGTTTTACCGCAATTGATACATACCTGAGTTTTTAACCAATCCCTACGACGGCTCTCGATTACTAGCGTTGAAAGCCAACCCTGCTCAATGCCAGCGCGCTTTAACCTGGCTCTGAGCTATTCACCTCGCGCTTCAGGCTCGACAGGCTCGAAGCGATAACCTTTTGCGCTGTCGCCACGCACATAGCCGCAGTGTGGCCAGCCAAAGTGCACCGGAAAAATCATCGCGTTGCGTTCAGCAGCGCGTTTCAAAAACAAGGCACGCGAGGCACGCGCCTGTTCGGCGTGGGCATCAATCCAGGTGTTGATATGCGGCATGGCAATCTGCAGCGGGCTATGCATCACATCACCAGCAAAGATCGCTTCTTGCCCTTTTGACTGCAGCCGAAAGTGCAACGAACCAGGCGTATGGCCCGGCATGGCTTCAGCTTTTAGGCAACCGGCCACCATATCGCCATCATCTATCAGGTCAATCAGGCCAAGCTCATACAGTGGCAGCACGCTATCTTCAAACGAACCACTGATCACACCCTTGTCACCATTTTTATAGGCAGCATGTGCGGCTTCAAAATCAACCCGTGGCATCAAGTGGCGCGCATTCGGAAACATCGGCTCCCAACGACCGTCCACCATACGTGTGCCCCAACCGACGTGGTCGGGATGAAAGTGCGTCACAATCACGTGCGTCACTGTTTTTGCGCTCGCGCCCGCCGCGTCAAGCCAAAGTGGTGTCAAGGTGTTAAGCATGTTCATTCGCTCTGACCCGCGTTTTTTATGATTGCCAACACCCAGGTCAATCACGATCACGTTATCGCCCATGTGCATCACCCACAACTGCATGGCAACGATAAAGCGCTGCAGCTTGATGTTGTAGTGGTGGGGGGCAAGCCATGACAGATGTGGCTCAATCTCGCGCACATCCAACTCAGGAAACACAAAATCGGCTGCGTGTGTTGGACCGCTATATTCAATGACGTTATAAATTTTTGCGTCGCCGACGTGACGAGAGTAGATCATAGTGAAGCCTTTGTAATCTGATGGATTGCTTAATAATTAAACTGCTGTCATTCGCACATCGATTTTCGTTGCAAGGTCGGCCCGATATCGCGCTTTTTGATGCAAAGAAAATCGACTGTTACACGACCAACATCAGCCCACCAAGCGATAAGTCAATCGCCACTTAGTGTCACGATTTTGCCAAGGTGGTGGGCCAGCTGAGAAAGAATTACCACCAGGATCAGCGCTTAATCTATCTTTCATAAACGACTGGGCCGCCGCTTCATCCTTGATGCCGTACATCGCTAAAAAGTTTGGTGCACCGGGCTCGGGATGAAGAAAGGTACGCATATTTTTATAGCGTGCGCCACTGACAAACCCATAGCCTGCTAACACTTCTGGCACGTGAATTGTGTTGTAGAACTCATTGAATTGCGCTAACTCAGCTTCGCCTGACCCTGCGGCAGCGTTCATCCCGACCAGATACATGTATGGCGAAGCGGACACTTGCGCAGCTTGAGGATTGTTTAATACGTGCTGCCACATCAAACGCCACTTGGAACTGCGCTTTTGCCAAGCCGCAGGGCCGTCGCTATACACAGGTCGCCCGTTTGCTGGCCCATCATTACGCGTGATGTAAAGCTGTGCCGCCTCTTTGCTTTCAATATCGTATGCGGCAATAAAGCGTGGCCCACGCGCACCACGTGTGTCGTCTTGCGCAAGCTCGTAACGCCGTCCACGCAAAAAGCCTGGATTACCCGCCAATACTTCGGGTTTATGCACGTTTGAGTAAAAGTCATTAAACGCTGCAACATCTGCAGCGTTCGTGTCGGCGGGGATATCCATGCCGACCCAATAGGTGTAAAGCGCGTCGCTCATTTTTTATCCTTTTTTTTCAAGCCAGTTTGAACATAGGTATCGCGGGGCCCTCTTCGCTAGGCTTGAAGGTCACCTCAACCTTCTGCCCGCAACGAATCGTATCCAAGTCGCAATCAACAATGTTCGTGAGCATCGTGATGCCTTCATCAAGCGTGACATAGGCAATGGCATACGGCACTGGGCCCGACGTACGCGTGACGCTATAGCTGTACACCGTGCCCGTACCTTTCACTTCTTTAAATTCGGTTTTATCGCTAAAGCAAAATGGGCAAAGCGCACGCGGGTAGTGATGATATTGTTTGCAGTCGTTGCAAAACTTCAGCATTAACTTACCTTGCGTGGCCGCATCAAAATAAGGCTCGTCGCCATAGTTCAACTTTGGGGCAGGGATTTTTCTGTCTTGATAGGGTGTGGTCATGGCGTTACTCTCTTTCCATAATCAATGTGGCACTGCCGTGACGGGTGCTCAGCGAGCCGCCGGTTCCGTGCGCCAAGGCAATATCGCAGTTTTTAACTTGCACTAAGGGATGGGCTTCGCCGCGCAATTGGCGCACAGCTTCAATGATTTTGGTGATGCCGCCACGGTTCACTGGATGGTTGTTACACATCCCGCCGCCGTCCGTGTTGAAAGGGAGTTTGCCAACACCCGAAATCAAGTTGCCATCCATCACAAACTTGCCACCCTCACCCTTTTTACAAAAGCCAAGATCCTCAAGCGTCATCACCACAGTGATCGTGAAGCTGTCGTAAATTGAGGCGTACTTAATATCGCTAGGCTTGACGCCGGCTTCGGCAAAGGCGATTGGGCCCGACCGCACCGCACCGGTATACGTAATATCAATCTTGCCACCCATCTGACCCTTAGGTGATTCGCCAGCGCCAATTAACTTCACTAACGGACGTTTCAGCCGTTTAGCAACCTCTGGGCTCACCACGATGACCGCACCACCACCATCGGTCACCACGCAACAATCCATGCGATGCAGTGGGTCGGCAATCAACGGCGAATTCACAACGTCCTCAACGGTGACCACTTTCTTTAAGTACGCGTTGGGATTGTGTTGCGCATGGTGCGATGCAGAAACCTTAACCCAAGCCAGTTGTTCACTGGTGGTGCCAAACTCATACATATGACGCATTGCAGCAAGCGCATACAAATTAACCGTCACAGGCCCGTAGGGCATTTCAAACGGAGTGTCTGGGATGGCGGTATCCAGATCACGCGCAATCGTGCCGGGGCGCCCAAAACCTGCACAGGTAATTAAGGCAACGCTACACTTGCCCGCCGCGATGGCTTCAGCCGCATGCGCGACTAAATACATATAAGACGAGCCACCGGTATTGGTCGAGTCAGAGTGCTTGACCGTCAACCCCATGTAATCAATCATGTTGATGCCACCCAGGCTGCCAGGCGCGTCGGTCGAGCAGTAGTAACCATCGACGTCGTGAATGGTCAGACCGGCGTCTTCAAGCGCCCCCTTGGCGCATTCAGCGTGCAAGTGCGCCAACGACATATTTGTGATTTTGCGAGCCGGGTGCTCAAAAATCCCGGCGATATAGGCCTTGCCTTTGATACTCATTGTGTTGTCCCTGTGAATCTTTTGGTTTAAACCAAATATTAGAACTGGTCGGCTGTGAACCTCGTCTTGGTTTTATACCATTCAAATAACGTCTG
>JBIIWK010000013.1:0-22697 GCA_044338955.1 Burkholderiaceae bacterium | reverse complement strand
GACTTTCATCACGTAATACGGCGTCAAGGGCGGCACGATATCATCGGGGTGCCACACCCCGCGCAACGTGAGATCAACCAAATAAGAAGAATGCGTATGCACCACACACCCCGCGTTTGGTACACAGGAATAGATACGGCGATGCAAGGCTAAAGTCTTACTCGCGCGCTCACCTGAAATTTGTTCGCCTTGCTCGTTGACCCATGCCAAGGTGTCGGGCTCAAGAAACCCTAGGCAAGCATCAGTGGGGGTTATTAAAAATCCCCCCCCCTGCTCTGCAGGCACGCGCACGCTGATGTTGCCAGTGGAGCCGTGCACGTACCCACGTTCGAACAGGCTTTTGCCAATGCGACACACTTCGTTTCGTAAAAATTCGTTCGGCGCTTGGGTAGATTCAGTCATGCTGTAAACATTTGTTCAAGGCGTGGATGGGTTTAGAGATGCCGTAAAAAAAATTTTAATGTGTGGATGCGTCAAGCCATGCGGTCAAAATTTGTTCAAGGCATGACTGAATTCAATGCGACTCAAGCAATACACTGAAACGCTTTGGTAAAAAAATCAGATGTACCAAAATTGCCTGACTTCAAGGTGATGTGCAAGGACTTGTCAGACACCGAAGTGTTGCCGGCACACCAGGGCACACCAGGGTCAATCTGCACGCCAATTTGTAATTGCGTCATGCCTAAGGCTTGAACGACAGCACCGGAGGTTTCGCCTCCGGCGACGATTAACTGACCCACGCCTTGTTGAACCAAACCAACGGCAATCCGTGCCAACGTCTGTTCAACCAGTTGGCCAGCCGTCTGCACACCAAGCTGATCTTGAATACTTTTTAGTGCGTCGGGCTCTGCGGTTGAATACACCAGCACAGGCCCCTTGGCTAGGTGCGGCAGGCATAAGGCAAGCGTCTCATCGACCACCTCCTGAACGGCCTGCACCCCCTGCTGCAAGCGCAGAGGATCCACTGCAATAGCAGGCAAGCCCGTTGCACGAAAAGCCGCGACCTGCGCGTTTGTCGCACGCGAGCAACTACCAGACACAATCGCCTGTAAACCGGCGGTGGGAGGCAAACCAGACGCCTGCGCATTGGGTGCGATACCAAAATTAACGGGCAAGCCAATCGCCACACCTGAACCTGCAGTCACCAAGGGCATATCCGACAACGCAGCACCTAGGCGCAGCAAATCAGCGTTGCTCACGGCGTCTACCACTGCGATGGCTACCCCCTCGGCGCGTAAGGCTGCAATGCGAGCACGGATCGCGGCCTCGCCTTGCGCGACTACGGTGTAGTCAATTAAACCAACTTGATGACGCGTTTGAGGTGTCAACACGCGCACAAGATTCGGATCCGTCATGGGGGTGAGCGGATGATCTTGCATCCCGCTTTCGTGGAGCAGCACTGAGCCAACAAATAAGTAGCCTTTAAACACGGTGCGCCCCGCATCTGGAAAGGCCGGCGTTGCAATCGTAAAGTCGGTTTGTAAGGCAGCCATCAAGGCGTCGGTGACTGGGCCAATATTGCCAGTTGCCGTCGAATCAAACGTTGAGCAGTATTTGAAATAAATTTGCTGCGCGCCTTGCGCCTGCAGCCATTTCAAAGCCGCCACCGACTGCGCACAAGCTTGCTCGGGCTCAATCGTGCGCGACTTCAGCGATACCACCACGGCATCCACCTCAGCTTGCAGTGGTTGCGTGGGTACCCCAATGGTCTGGACCACTCGCATCCCGGCGCGCACAAGGTTATTCGCTAGATCAGTCGCGCCCGTGAAGTCGTCGGCAATACAGCCAAGTAAGATTTTTTTCATCATTTTGCGCAGACAAGATTGAACAGAACTTTTGATCGAAGAGTATAGCCTTGACGCCGCACAGCCCCTGGCGGGGTGATTCCCTCTTTGTGACATAGCCTGCAGCGAAGCGCATCCCCTCTTGATGACACAGCCTCCGGCTCGGGACATCCCCTCGCCTCAAGCTCGCAGAAATTGCTTGGTGCAGTGCGGGTATTCCCCCGTCACAGCTGAGCGAAAATTTGTCAAAATTGGCTAAACTAAACTAAACAAATAAACACCTCGCTACGGTTGCTGCACTGCAGAATAACCACAGGCACGGAGACAAAACACTATGACGGCCATCACCTTTGCCCCACGCATTCTGTATCTCAGCCAAAGTCTAGAAGCGGTTCGGGTGCAACTCGCTGGCGTTCGACTGACCAGAGCCGCCGCCAGCCCCTTGCGCGATGACATCTCAACCGATGAAATCTCGCCTCTGCCGATCATGGTGCATTTCGATGAAGCGCTTGGGCGCTATCCCTACACGGGCTACACAGTCGCGGGTCAGCAGCCGATCGGCGTTGGGGCCATTCAACAAGCGCAAATTGAGGTGGTAGTGGGGGGCAAACGCTATGGCAAGGGTAGCTCACGCGAGCACAGCCCGGTTGCCGAGCAAGCCGCAGGGGTTCGCTTAATCATCGCCGAAAGTTTTGAACGCATCTATCGACAAAATGCCGATAACCTTGGTCTGTTTACCTCAACCAATTTTGCTTTGCTTGAGCGAATCACTCGCGGCCAGGCGATCGAACTTGAAGAGCTGCTTGAGGGGCGCGATGCCGTTGCCGCAGGGATTTTGCGTGCAGGCGGCCTGCTCAACTATGGGCAGGCGCGCTTAAAAGCAACGCCAAAAAAAACACTGGCACTCAAGCAATCTCTGACTCTTTTTGAAAAAATCATTGCGCGGCATTTACTGTCAACTGAAGACGCACCCGCTTGGTTACTGCCTGGTGAAGGCGGCTTTGTACAAGCCGATCTGCGCTTTATTCATGAGTACTACACAGGGATGTGTGCCCATGCCTTGAATCAAAAATTTGGCCAAGCCTTAGCGTTACACGATTCAGCGAGCATCGTGTGTTTTGAAGATCATCTGTCGTATGTCCATCGCAGCCCTGCGCATCTCAAGCAAGGCTTGGTCTCCGCCGTTAATCAACTTTCGAAAGCACACCGCACGTTTGTTGCGCGCCATCACTTGAAAGATCACGGCTACCTGCAGGCGCTTGAGGCGGGCGACGTTAATAACACCGGGTCTGAAGGCATCTCACACGCGTTGATGGCCGAAAACTATGCCTTACCTGGCCAATTGATTGCAGGTACCGATTCACACACGCCTCACAGCGGCGCGCTTGGCTGCGTCGCGTTTGGCGTGGGTACGACCGATATGGCGAACGCCTTTGTCACCGGTGCCGTGCGCTTCACCATGCCCGAGAGCTTGCGCATCAATGTGTCAGGCCCTCTACCGGCAGGCGTATCCGCCAAAGACGTGGTTTTGCATTTGCTCGCCGAACCAAGCATTCGGGCTGGCGGTGGCGTGGGCAAGGTCTTTGAATTTGGTGGTGAGGCAGTCAGCGCAATGTCCATCGACGAACGAGCCACGCTGACCAATATGACAGCCGAACTCGGGGGCTTTACCGGGATCGTCGAACCCGATGCACACACTGTGCGCTTTATTAAAGAGCGTCGAGGTATTGAGTTTGTCATTGAGCCCTGGATGAAGAGCGACCCAGGTGCTGCGTATGTGCGCACCATTCATATCGATGGTACGCGCCTGGCGCCCATGGTGGCGCGGCCGGGCGACCCGGGCAACGGCGTCGCGCTTGACACACTTGCCGAGCGACCCAAGATTGATATCGCCTACGGCGGGTCGTGCACCGCGGGCAAGCGTGAAGATTTCGATCAATATCACGCGGTCTTGGCCTGGGCTGCCAGCAAAGGGCTCAAAGCCGCACCGGGTGTGACGCTGTTTTTACAGGCTGGCACGCAGGGCGTGCGCGACTATTGCTCGGCACAAGGCTATCTCACCACTTTCGAGGCGGTAGGCGCCGAGTTTTTGCAACCCGCCTGCGGAGCCTGTGCAAATTGTGGGCCAGGTTCATCGTCTGAGGTCGAACAAATTACCGTGAGTGCGATTAATCGCAATTTTCCGGGGCGCTCAGGGCCCGGGCAGGTGTGGTTAGCCAGCCCCGCGACGGTCGCCGCTAGCGCAATCGCGGGTAAGCTAGTGTCCTTTGCAGAGCTGCAGGCAAGCCATCCATCGTAACTGGTAAGCTGAGTCACTTGCGAGCATGCTCGCACCCCGTTAGCATTGAATGTATCGATCACTCACAGGAACACAATCGCATGAGCCAGCTTTTTTCCCCTATCCAACTTGGCCCGCTTAAACTCGTCAATCGCATCATCGTTGCCCCAATGTGCCAGTACATGGCTGATGATGGGCTTGCAACAGAGTGGCACACCATTCACCTTGGCCAAATGGCATTATCGGGCGCTGGCCTGTTGATTATCGAAGCCACCGCGGTCGAAGCTGTTGGTCGCATTACCCATGGCTGTGTGGGTCTGTATTCAGATGCACACGAAGCGGCCCTGAAAAAAGTCATCGATTCTGTGCGCAAGTACTCTGACATGCCCATCATGATTCAGCTCGGTCACGCGGGGCGCAAGGCGTCAAGTTATCGCCCCTGGGAGGGCGGTCAGCTACAAACGCCGGCAGACGGCGGCTGGGAAGTTGCAGGCCCCTCGGCGATCCCACAGCTCCCCAACGAAGCGGCCCCTAAGGCGCTTGAACTCGCCGATCTAAAGCGTATTCGTGAAGCCTTTGTCGAGGCCGCCAAGCGCTCAGTGCGGATCGGATTTGATGGTATCGAGCTGCACAGTGCCCACGGCTATCTGTTGCATCAGTTTTTATCCCCGATTTCAAACCAACGTACCGATGCGTACGGCGGCTCACTTGAAAATCGTATGCGGTTTCCGCTTGAGGTCTTTAAGGCTGTGCGTGAGGTCACACCCGCCAATGTATGCTTGGGCCTGCGGATTTCGGGCACTGACTGGGTTGAAGGTGGCTGGACAGCCGAAGACAGCATCGTCTTTGGTCGTGCCATCAAAGCCCTTGGCTGCGACTTTATTGACGTATCGAGCGGCGGCGTATCACCTAAACAACAAATCACGCTCGGGCCAAAATACCAGGTACCGCTGGCCACGCAAATCAAAAACGGCACCGGCTTGCCTACGATGGCCGTTGGCTTAATTACTGAGGCGCAAGAGGCTGAAGACATTATTGTAAATGGCGAAGCCGATATGGTGGCGCTTGCACGGGGCATGCTGTACGACCCACGCTGGCCCTGGCATGCTGCCGCACAACTTGGTGCCCAAGTGCAAGTCGCCAAGCCTTACTGGCGTTCACAGCCACGTGGCTTAAGTACTTTGTTTGGCGACATTAAACAGGGTGGTCGCTAATCTCTAAAGTTATTGAACTGCAACGGTAACTCGACGTCTGCTTTTTTTAACAACGCAATCGCGTCTTGCAGATCGTCGCGTTTTTTACCGGTGATGCGTAATTTTTCACCGGTGATTTGAGTTTCTACCTTAAGTTTGGCTTCTTTAATCGACGCGATCAATTTTTTAGAAATAGGTTGCTCGATGCCTTGCTTGATCGTCACCTTTTGACGTGCACCGCCCAGATTTTCGAGCGGATCCGCCACATCCAAACACCGCGTGTCAATACTTCGCGCACTTAGCCGGGCGCGCAAGATATCGAGCATTTGCTTCAGCTGAAACGCGCTGCCTGCGATTTGGGTGACAACGAATCCTTCAAGTTCAAACTTGGCATCGGTGCCCTTGAAATCAAAGCGCGTGCTGAGCTCGCGATTGGCCTGATCCACCGCGTTGGTCAGTTCGTGTTTATCGACTTCAGAAACAACATCAAAAGATGGCATGGTCGTATTCCTAGCAAAAGAATTAAACCGCATTTTAAGATACATTGGCTTTAGAATGTCGTGAAGCCCACCACCACCAAGAGATCTCTATGGCCGACTGCGCCGGCGTCATCGCCCAACTGTTCATTTATCCAATTAAATCGTGCGGGGGTATCGAAGTCACGCAGGCTCAGCTCACGGCCACGGGCTTGAGTATGGATCGCGAATGGATGATCGTCGATCAAGGCGGTATGTTTTTAACGCAACGTCAGATCCCGCATATGGTCTGGATCACACCGGCACTCACGCCTACCGCGTTGACGCTTTCGGCCCCCGGGCTGACTCCCGTGAGCATTGCGCTTGAGCTCCCTAGCAACCCTAAAACTGTGACCGTCTGGCGTGACACGCTGCTCGGTGACGACCAGGGTGATGAGGTCGCCCAGTGGCTGGACAGCTATCTTGCCGTGCCCGGCAAACACTATCGCTTGATACGCTTTTCAAAACAGGCAAGGCGTCTCTCGGCCCTTGACTGGACAAAAGGCGTTGAAGCCGTGAATAAGTTTAGTGACGGCTTTGCTGTGCAAGTCGTGACGCAAAGCGCCCTCGATGAACTCAACACGCGCTTAAGCACGCAAGGCCATGAAGCGGTCTCGATGTCGCGCTTCAGACCCAACATTGTGCTCGAGCAGCTTGAGGCGCACACCGAAGATCACCTGGGCGACCTCACGATCCACACCATGCAAGGGCAGGCACAACTACACTTAGTCAAGCCCTGCCCGCGGTGCGCGATCCCTGATATCAACCCCCACACCGCGATCTCGTCACCCGAAGTCAACGATACCCTTCGAGACTATCGCACCTTAGCGCGCGTCGATGGCGCGATCTGCTTTGGCATGAATGGCATTGTGCACGCGGGCGTTGGGCAAACGCTCGCGGTTGGTCAACGGGCCGAAGGCAATTTTTCTTTTGACTAACGAAACAACCAACGCGGGACGCCCCCATCTTTGCTGACTACAAGCCAAACTACACGGCGTACCGGCCCGCACCGGACGGGTCGAGAGGTTGTGCTACAGTCGAGCAAAGTAGAGGCCACCGGAAGGTTTAACGGAGCGTCTCTGCCACGTCAAGCCAATCATCTCCTGTCACCGTGTATCAGGCCACTATCAAGGTTCCAAATCATGATCATGATGTTGCCCTTTTTGACTACCCTCATTGCGATCGTGCTGAGTATGCGCGGGTTGCGTCAACAAGCGATTGGCACTTGGGTCGTCTCGTTCATCATTTTTTTGGTCTGGATGAAATATCACATGACCGACACACTTAATATTTCACTCTAGGGGTTGACATGATCAGCCTCACGAACTCGCGCAATAGCCTCACCGCCACGTTCTCGACCTGGCTCAACCTCGTGGCCTTACTCGCCATTTGTGGATCACTTCTTGCTGCGTTTTATTATCAAATTGTCTTAAACGAGCTGCCCTGTCCACTGTGTCAGTTACAGCGGGTCGCCCTCACGTTGGCTGGCATTGGAATGCTGCTCAATATTCGTTTTGGCGCCTCGAATATCCACTACGCCATGATCTTAGCCTCGGCTTTGGTGGGCGCCGCCACCTCTATGCGGCAAGTGCTTTTACACATTGCGCCTGGTGACCCAGGCTATGGCTCTGCCTTATTTGGTTTGCATTTCTACACTTGGGGCTTTATCTCTTTTGTCGTGACGATCGCTTTTTGCGGGCTGATGCTGTGTATTGACCGTCATCCCGCTAAACCCTCTAGTCGCAACCCCGCGGGGTCGATCGCCAACGCCGTCATCATTTTATTTTTGATTCTGGCCGCCGCCAATACGATCAGCTCATTGATGGTTTGCCAATTCGGCTCGTGCCCCGATAATCCAACACAATATCTCTGGAAGTTTTAACCTGCCTGTTGCCCGACATGCCCGTCAGCTTCTTCACGACCTCCGTATCCGCCTCTTCAATGCCATGTACGTCTGCCTCTCGAACGATCTGCATGGTCAGTCACGCATCTCGGAATATTGAAGGATGCCATTAGCTATGCAAAAAAAGATCTTGCGTTTGTTTAAGGCGCGCCTGTCGCACTTCCTGTCTGACACTGTTGCCGTAACGCTCGTCCGGCTTTGTCTGGTTATTATTTCAACGGGCCTGTTGGCGCCAGCTCAGGCGGCCACCCCAACGCTTCAAAGCCTGCATCACCCCGTGCCCGGAGGGGTGGCAATCGTCGCGTTACCTAGTACGAGCCGTACTCCACCCCAGGTCACCTTTCAGAACAAACCTGTTTTAGTCTTAGCGGGTGAACAACGAGGTTGGGTCGCAGTGGTCGGCCTGCCGCTTGACCTCTCGATACAGACCCAAGTGCTCATCGTGACCGAGCAGCAAGCGGGCGGCGAGAGCAAGTCTGAGATTAAAGATAAGAGATATCGCGAACAGCAGCAAGCAGGCAGCGAGATCAAATTTGAGGTTAAAGATAAAAAATATCGCGAGCAACGGATCACGGTCAACAACAGCCGTCACGTCAATCCTTTGCCCGACGACATGACCCGCATCACGCGTGAGCTAGAACTACAAAATGCTGCCTATCGACAGTTCAGTCCCAAAGTGCCGAGTCATGTTTTGCTGGATGCGCCGGTCAAGGGACCACTCTCAAGTCCCTTTGGTTTGAAACGTTTTTTTAATGGCGAGCCCAGGGCACCGCACTCGGGACTAGACTTTGCAGTACCCACGGGCACACCTGTCACAGCGCCCGCTGACGGCAGAGTGATCTTGACGGGTGATTATTTTTTTAATGGCAACACCGTTTTTTTAGATCACGGACAAGGCTTGATCACCATGTACTGTCATCTTTCGGTGATTGATGTCAAAGTCGGAGACACTCTTGCACGCGGGCAAGTGCTGGGTAAGGTAGGCGCCACCGGCCGAGTCACCGGGGCACATCTGCACTGGAATGTCAGCTTAAATGACGCACGTGTCGACCCGGCGATCTTTATCGGGCAATTTAAACCCTAACGTCAAGCAGTAGGCGCGACGTATTCGCCGTATTGATTTGCGGCCTTTTCAGAATCGGTTGCATAAAAAACAATCAACACAATGATGCCGATTATGGTGAAGGCAATGAGTATCCACCAACCGGTGCGACCGATATCATGCAGGCGGCGCACGGTAGCTGCTAGTAAGGGTAAAAACAACACCAAACTCACCACACCAGCGACCCCTGCGCCGACAGCCATTTGCGCAAACCAGCTGAGCAACAAGGTAAACAAATAAAACCACCAAAACTCACTGCGCGTTGCACGACCACCAAAAGTGGCAAACTTTGAAAAGCACGTGGTAATCGCTGTTGGAAAATTCAAATTAGCCTCGTCGATATTGTTGTTAGAAACTGGCAGACACTATAGTACGTTTTAGCCCCCTTGCACTCAATATTGGCTGAGTCGACGTAATTTCTTGTATATTGAGCGACACTCGGTTGCACAGCAATATAAAACTATATGCGCCTCAGAGCAGGCGCCGGAGATCAAATGAAAACTCGCATTCTTACCGGCCTAGCGGCCCTGTTGCTTAGCGTGAATTGCCTGGCGGCCTATCCTGAAAGAGCCGTGACACTCATTGCGCCGTTTCCGGCGGGTGGGGCGGCTGACGTGATCGCGCGTCTGCTGGCCAGGCAGCTTGAAGTGCAACTCGGCAAACCGGTAGTCGTTGAAAACAAAGCAGGCGCGGGTAGCGTGATTGGTGCAGCATATGTCGCCAATGCTAAACCTGATGGGTACACCATCTTGCTTGGCGCAAACTCAACCTTTGTGCTGAACCCTGCCTTAATGCCTAAGGTGCCTTACGACGCTGCGGTTGATTTTGATGCCATTGGCAAAATGGGTACGCTCGGTTTAGCGTTATTGGTCAATCCGCAAGTCCCGGCAAAAAACGTCGCAGAACTGATTGCCCTGATTCGTGCCAACCCCGATAAGTATTCGTATGCGAGTTATGGCAACGGCACCACCTCAAACTTTGCCGGCGCCATGTTCAATTCAGTCACTGGCTTAAACGTGATGCACATCCCATACAAAGGCAGCACACCCGCCATGAACGACACAATCGGCGGGCAAGTCCCGATAGCGTATGACACGATTTTGGCGACGACACCGCAACATAACGCGGGTCGCGTTCGGGCGCTCGCTGTCACCAGTATCAATCGTTCAGCCTTATTGCCCAATATCCCCACCTTGGCAGAGTCTGGCTTAAAAGACTTCAATATTGTGGCTTGGCAGGCTGTTGTCGGCCCAAAAGGCTTACCTGCTGACGTCAAAGCTGTTTTACAAAAAGCCTTGAAAGCTGTCATGGAAGATCCCGCCTTCGTCGAGAAAATGGCGGCAACCGGCTTTGATGTCAACTGGAGTCCAGCCAACGATTGGGCACAAATGATTCGTTCTGAAATTGCTGAATCTAAAGACATCGCTGCCAAGGCAAAAATCACAATCGAATAATCGTCTATTGGGCTCTATAGCTGCAAAGCTTAGAGCCACATGTAGTGGGATCTGTCGAAGCGATATCCAGATCAGTATTTTTTGAGCCTGTCATCGCCACAGTCAGGTACGTTCAAGTTTATTTGGATTGCATATGTCACTTTATTTAATTCGCCACGGCGAAACTTTGCTCAATGCGGCACGCACGGTGCAACCTGCCGCAACACCGCTTGCCCCACGCGGGCTTGCGCAGGCTGAACTTGTAGCCGCGCGTGTCGTCGGGCTTAAACCTGCAGCGATCTTATCAAGCGATATGCCGCGCGCCTGGCAAACTGCCGAGGCGATCGCACGTCATACTGGGCTCGAGCCTCTAAGCACTGAACTATTACGCGAACGTAATTTTGGCGATTTGCGTGGCCGCCCTTATGACACGTTGAGCTTTAATCCACTTGAAATGCTAGAGGCACCTGCAAACGGTGAGTCTTTGGCCGAGTTTCACGAACGCGTGACCGAGGCCTTTGAGTATGCGGCACGGCTGCGTGTGTCGCTCGATGGCCCGTTGGTGGTAGTGTGCCATGGCTTGGTGATTCATGCCATGCTAGCCAACTGTATTGACGTGGGCAAGCACCCGATACCTGCCCGCATTGGCAACACCTCAATCACTCAAGTGATCGCGCAACATCCCTTCACCGCCGAGCTGGTCAACTGTACGATTCACTTAGACGGCACTGACTTGGCTGAAGATACTAAAAGTTTATCGGGCGGTTAAACCGTCTGCGAAAGCCCATAGCTGAATGACTGAGGCATTGGGTACCTCGGTCAGTTAGCGAACCCCGAACAGACTTTTGATTTTCTGCCAGAGGATACTAAACATGACACTAACAGGATTGATGGCTTGAGCTTGCGGGACCTCGAGAGTTTCTGGGTATGCCAACCGTTGCGACACATTCCTACCAAAATCCGCCACCATCCGTCGCACAAACTCTTGTACTAAGCCAGAACGTGAAAACTGCGCCAAAGGCCCCTGCAAGGTGTAGAGCAACTCAACAGCGACATGCGTGCTCTCAGCACTACGCGCCTCAAGTTGGTAGCGCACATCGCCGGTCGCACGCGACTGGCTGATCGAATCCTGACCCGTCCCTTTCAAGACCGCAGCACGTTGAGCCGCGTCACGCTCGATCGTCGCGCTACCTTTGAAGGTTGCCGACATTGGGCCGAATTTAATCGCAATCTTGCCTGCGACCTGCTCCGACGTCTCACTATCAACTTGAGCGCCGGGCAAACAACTCGCGACAGCTTTTAAGTCGGACATGAAAGCCCAAACCGCGTCAATGCCAAACGGAACGTCAAACGACGCATTGACCTTCGTGCCTTTTTGCTGAACCTGTTGCTCTTGACCCTGTGTGTCTGCTACGCCGCCCATGCTGACGGGGCGAACAGGCGGTTGCTCAATCGACTCAGAGAGTGGCCCCAACTGACGCTTGGCCTCAAAACTCGTGAAACCTTGCGCAAGCTGAGGTGCTTCAATGGGCTCTGCCCTGCCCTCGGCAATCGCTACGCGCAACAACTGAACCTGAGCATCGGGGTGCTCGCGTAAGTCTTGCAACACCGCTAAGATCGCCGAGACAATCCCCATATAGCCGGTGCAACGGCACAAATTGCCCGCGAGTTCAATGCGCACGCGCTGCTCATCGGCTTGTGGCAAACGCAAAATGATGTCGCGCGCTGTTGCCAGCATGCCTGGTGTGCAGTAGCCACATTGCAAAGCGTGATGGGCTTGGAACGCAGCACGTAGGCGCGACATCACGGGATCAGACTCATAACCCTCAATCGTCGTAATGGACCGCCCCTCGCAGGCCACCGCGTAAGTGATACAAGCCCTGACGGGTTCACCATCCAGCAGTACGGTACAGGCACCACAGACACCATGTTCGCAACCAAGATGCGTACCGGTGAGCTGTACGACATCCCGCAAAAAATCACCCAAATGGGTGCGGTCAGAGACCGCCTTTTGAACGGTGTTGCCGTTCACCGTTAACGTAATGATATTCATGCGTGCGTTCTCGGCTTAAGGCTGTGTCTGTTGACCCATTCGTTACAGTTCACAATATTCATTGTTTTCTGCAACCGTCTCATGCAGTAACTGACTGCGGTATCTTTCAAGGATCGTTTCATGTCTCACCTCGCAAACCAAAAGCCTGTTTGAGACAGCGCATCACAGCCGCAGCGGCCATGCGGCGCCCGAGTGTGTCAAGTTGGTCAATATTCTCTCGCAAGGCAACGTCAATCGCAGCATCAGTCGCAGCAACCACACCGCTGCGGGCAACTGCACTAGCAAGCGCCTCAAGTGCTACCGGCGCACCATCTAAGGCGCCTACAACAATCTGCGCTGTCGCACTTGCGGGTTCAAAATAAGCCGCACAACTGGCTTCGGCGAATTCGCCCGTCTTTCGACAAAATTTGTAATACCCCCAGCGGGCTTGAGCACTCAAGAGCGGCAGATGAAGCGCGGTAATCGCCTCGCCTTCACCCAAAACAGTCGTGTAGGCGGCCAGCATAAAGTCTTGCATATTGATCAGACGCGGCGCTTGCTCAAAGGCACACACCTCAACCTGCGCATTGAGCGCCCTTGCGGCAAGGACCCAGTCGGCCGCTGGATCGGCGTGCGCCAAACTACCGCCCACCGTGCCACGATTACGCACTGAGCGATAGGCGATACGCGCAGCCATCTCTTGAACGGGGTGCCCGCGCAAGAGTTCAAAACGACCATCTTCAATTTCGGCGTGCGTCACCGACGCACCGACTCGCGCGCGCCCTTGAACCAGATCCACGCTGCGTAATTCATTGAGGCGAGAAACATCCAGCACTTGCGCAGGACGTGCCAGCCGCAAGTTCAGCATGGGGCCCAAGGATTGACTCCCTGCCATTAATTTAGCTTGACCCCCAGAACCCGCGAGCGTTTGCAAGGCATGGGCCAGTGTGGCGGGTTTCATATATTCGAACTGTGCCGCTTTCATCGCACGACATCCGCTTGTTGTTCAAGTGCCTGAAGCACTCGTCTTGGCGTGAGTGGGGTACGCGTCAGTTCGGCAGCACCCACTCTACGCAGCGCGTCATTGACCGCACCAAAGATCGCGGCGGGTGGTGCAATGGCGCCGCCCTCACCCATCCCTTTCGCACCAAACTCTGTGTGAGGCGAAGGCGTTTCAAAATGATCCATCCGAATGTTAGGGACTTCAGTTGCCCCAGGCATCACATAGTCAGCGAGGGTCGAAGCCAGTGGTTGCGCGAACGCATCGTATCGCATTTCTTCATACAGCGCGGTACCAATCCCCTGGGCGACCCCACCGATGGTTTGCCCTTCAACCACCATCGGATTGACGAGCACGCCACAGTCTTCAACGACCACATAATCCAAAATTTCAACCCCACCCATTTGCGGATCGACCGCGACGAGTGCGACGTGTGTGGCATAACTAAAGGCACCTGTATCTACTCGCGGCTTGTAGCCTACGGTCGCCTCTAAACCCGCCGGGTCTACATCTGGCGGTAAGAGTTGTGGGCTTAGATACCAAGCTTTTGCAATGTCACTTAAAGATACTCGACGCTCACCGCAACACACTGAACCACCATCGAGAATCACCTCGTTAGCAGTGGCACCTAACAAATGCGCGCCAATGTTCAACAGCTGCGGGACAAGTTTTTGGCAAGCTTGCGAGACGGCACCACCAGACATCACGAGCGAACGCGAGGCATAGGTGCCACTTGAATAAGGAGTCTGCCCCGTATCGCCGTGCATCACACGCATTTTAGAAAGATCAATCCCCAAAACTTCGTGTGCGATCTGTGCAAAAGTGGTTTCCATCCCCTGCCCATGCGAATGCACACCCACTCTGATTTCAAGACCACCATCAGGCGTCATGCGCACCATCGCCTGGTCAAAGCCAGGAACAATAGGCATCCCCCAAGCGGCAAACACCGAAGTGCCATGCGCCGATTGCTCTGTGTACGTTGCCAAACCGACACCAATTAAACGCCCATCGGCTTCGCCTTGCTGTTGGCGCGCGCGTACGGCTTTGACATTGATCATCTCGAGCGCACGCCTGACACTCGCCGGATAATCACCGCTATCAAAGTGTTTATTTGCAACGTTCACATAGGGCATCTGCTCGGGCTGCACAAGATTTTCAAGACGAATCTCCCACGGCTCGCGACCCACCTCAAGCGCAAGTGCGTTAAGCGTGAGTTCCATGGCAAAGCACACACCGGTGCGAGCAACGCCTCGATACGGTACAAAACCAGGCTTATTTGTGGCGACACATTGCGTGACGCAGCGATAGCCATCGAAGGCATAAGGACCGGGCAAATTACCGATCGCCTGGCCCGGCTCAATACCAATCGTAAAGGGCCAGACTGAATAAGCACCACCATCAATCGTAATCTTTGCATCGAGCGCAAGTAAACGTCCGCGTCGATCTGCGTAGGCAGTCATTTCGTAATGATGCTCGCGGGTATTAGCACCCGCGATTAAATGTTCACGACGATCTTCAAGGTAGCGAAACGGTTTGCGATAGGTCTTGGCCAGCCAAGCCACGCACAACTCTTCTTGCTGCAGCACGCACTTGTAGCCAAAAGCTCCGCCCACATCAGGCGAAATCACGCGCACCTGCCCCTGATCCATCTGCAAATATTGAGCAAGCGCCGTACGAATTAAATGAGGCACTTGGGTAGCGCTCACCACCACTAACTGATTGGCTTGATGATCCCAATATGCAAGTACGGCTTTACCCTCAAGCGGCACCATGCATTGACGCGACAGGCTCATCTTTCGATGCACCACGACCTCTGCCTGTGCGGCAAGCGTCTCAAAATTTTTATCGACCGACAACGTCACAAAGGCGTTGTCTTTCCATTGCTCATGCACCAAGTTGTCTGTGGCCTGCATAGCACTTAAGACCTCTGCGTACGCTGGCAACTCTTGATATTGCACCTGCACGGTTTCGAGTAAGTCTTCCGCCTCAGCACGCGTTGGCGCAAACCCCATGACAACCGGCTCACCCACAAAGCGCACTTTATCTCGCGCTAAAGGCGGATGTGCTGACAACTGATACGTCGGCAAAGACGAGTCAGCGGCAATATCCAGCACATCACTCAAGTGCGCACGCGTGAACACCGCGTGTCGACCCGTAGGTGCAATCTCAATCGCCGTCAGACGAGCGTGCGCCAGCGGGCTGCGCATAAAAGCCACTTCAGACAACCCCGGCATCACCATATCTGCAACAAAATTGGCTTTGCCATGCAGATGGCGATCATCTTCTTTGCGCAATACCCTTGCCCCGATGCCTTGGGGCTTGATGCGCGCTGTGCTACCTGGGTGTCCCATGATTCACACTCTTTTCAGACAAGGTTCAAAGTGTCACCACTGATGATTGAATAATCAATACATCCTCACCAGTGGCCCAACATTCATAGCGTCATCACTGTGATTGAATAATCAAAACATCTATCACCGATGATTCAACATTCATAGCGTCATCATCGACGATTCACAGCGGCGAAGGTGTAGTTATCCAGTGTCGCCTCAGCCAAACGGAACCAACTGGCTTCGCTTTGCTGAAACTTCTGCCACTCGGGGAAGATTGCCGCGAAGTCAGGATTTTTTTCGGACAGTTCTTTCCAGAGCTCTTGCGAAGCGTTGTAAGTGGCGTCCATCACATCTTTTGAAAACAGATTGACTTTAGCGCCACCGCCGATCAGTTTACGCAAAGCCTCGGGGTTTTTGGCATCATAGTTAGCCAGCATCTTGAGGGTTTGCTCGTTACAGGCAACTTCAAAAGCAGCCTGATACGCGGGTGGAAGCTCGGCAAACGCCTTGTCATTGACCATGGTGGTAATTGAGGCGCTGCCCTCAAACCAGCCTGGTGCATAGTAGAAAGGCGCTACTTTGTTGAGGCCGAGTTTCTCGTCGTCGTAGGGGCCAATCCATTCAGCTGCGTCAATCGTGCCCTTTTCAAGAGAAGAATAAATATCGCTTGGCGGAATTTGCTGAGGCACAGCACCCAGTTTTGAAAGCACCATGCCTCCGATACCACCAATGCGGATCTTTAAGCCTTTAATGTCGGCCAAGGATTTGATCTCTTTGCGATACCAACCACCCATTTGCACACCCACGTTACCGCAAGTGAAATTGATGATGTTGTATTTTTTGTAGACGTCGCGCACGAGCGGCAGGCCGCCACCATACTGTAGCCAGGCATTATGCTGACGCGCATTCAGACCATAACTTAAACCCGTATCAAACGCGAGCGCGGTGTTTTTACCAATAAAGTAAGTGCTGAGGGTGTGATTACACTCAACCGTGCGGTTGCTCACGCCATCCATACTTTGTGGCGCAGGCATAATTTCTCCGCCCGCAAACACGCGGATTTCGAATTTGCCGTCGGTCAATTGCGCGACACGCTTACCGAGCTCTTCAGCAGAGCCATAGATCGTATCGAGTGTTTTGGGCCAGCTCGTAGACATGCGCCATTTGACCGTGGGGTTGGTCTGGGCGAAAGCGGGCGCGCCAATTGCGGCTAAACCAGCACCGGCAGCTGTTGCAGTTTGAGTAAGAAAGCGACGTCGTTGCATGCGGATCTCCGAAAAGTTAAATGAGCATACTGATAGGTCAAGCAAAGAGCAACAGCGGTGAAGCGTCTAACTAATTTCAGGCGTCAATTTTTAACGCCGTAACCACCTCCGCCGGGCAAACCTAGTTCGAGGATATCGCCCTCGACCATATCGACTACGCCTTTGGGGTGTTCTACTGCCTGGCCATTCAATAACACATGACCAGTACGTCCCGCGTGTCCACCTTCAATACCTTTAGCGGGCACGCGTGTGCGTTCGGTTAACAAAGAGACGCGCAGGCGACCGGGCCAGCGCGACTGAAAAGATACTTTTTGTCCCATCCCACCACGGTGGGCACCTTCGCCCCCCGAGCCTTCAATCAAACTCTTGCAACCAAAGAGCACTGGTGAGAGCATCTCTGCGACCTCGATCGGTGTATTTGAAATATTGGCTGGAAACCCCGAGGTAGGCGGCCCATCGCGATCACGCATCGCACCCATGCCACCATTAAAAAAGAGAATGCTCGAAAACGAGGTACCAAGCGCGGGGTTGACACCGCGCATCAGCACCGACCAAAGCGGTGTCCCGCTATCGGCCTGCACGCGCTCGGGCATCACCTTGGCAAGCGCTTCAAAGACCGCAGCTTGCAGTTGATGGCCGATCAAGTGCCTTGCGCCCACTGCGGCGGGCGGCTTCGCGTTGACGATGGTCCCTTCAGGGGCGATCACCTTAAATAGTCGGGTGAAACCGTCGTTATTCGGAATGCCTGGCGACAACAAGCATTTGAACGGGTAGATCGTGTAGGCATAGGTATGGTTGAAGGTCTCATTGATACCAAATCTCACCTGCGCTGTGCTGCCGCTGTAATCCACCGTCACGCCCTCGTGACTGACGGTAATCTTGGCTTGAATTCTGATCCGCTCATCCCAACCATCAGACTCGACCGAGCCGTGATAGACACCCGGAGGAATCTTTCGCAACTCACGCAAGGCAGCATCTTCAGAGGCCTTAAAAATTGCGCCCGCAATCTCGTTGATATCGCTTAAACCGTACTCTTCTAATAACTCTGTTAAACGACGCTCGGCGACGCGCAACGCCCCCACCTGGGCTTCGATATCGCCACGCACTTGTTGCGGCAAACGCACGTTGGCTTCAAGCATCTGCATGACCCAAGGGTTAAACACCCCAGCTTCAGCAAGCTTGATCACCGGAAACCGGATCCCCTCTTCGTACACTTCACCCGCATCGGCAGACCATTGACGTCCGCCTACATCCGATAAGTGTGCGACGGCCATTGCAAAGGCGACCAAGCGCTCACCGAAAAAAATGGGCGCGACCATCGTGGCATCCGGCAGATGACCTGTGCCGATCCAAGGGTCGTTGGTAAACAGGATATCGCCCGGCTTCAAGGTCTCTTGGGGAAACACTTTCAAGATCCCTTTGAGTGACAAAGGCGCTGTCCCGATAAAGCCAGGGATACTGAGGGCCGACTGCGCAACCAGCCGCGCTTCAGGATCGAGCAGCACACAAGCAAAATCATTGGACTCACGCACGACGGTCGAGAACGAAGTGCGCTTAAGCGTTGCCCCTGCCTCATCGGTAATCGCGATCAGTCTGTTCCAGTAAATCTCTAGATCAATCGGGCTCATGACATACTCCTTTGCTGACTCATGCCGCACGACCTTGGCGGGCACCGAGAGTGATTCTTAGATTACCGTGTGAGTCTAACGAAAACACATCGCCCGGACCAATCACCACGGTAGACCCAGGTTGTTCAACCAAAGCGGGGCCCTCGTAACGCTGCTCGGCGAGTAATTGCTCGAGTGACAGCACCGGTGTTTGAATAAAACCCTCGATGTCCGGAAAAAACACTTGCCGCGAACGCTTGGCCTGCGCCGCCTGACCAGCACTCGCTTGTGCCGACCGCACTTCGGCATTGAGTGCTGCACCCGCCGAAGCTTCAACACGCCAGTTCACAGCCTCGACCCGTTGGCCCACTAGCTTGCCGCCAAAGCGCGCCGCGTAAGCCTGAGCAAACGAGGCTTCGATGGCACTCTGTTCGGCCTGCAGCAAGTGCGCAGGCAATTCGGTCTCGACCTCAAACCCCTGGCCAACATAGCGCATATCCGCACTGCGACTGAACTTGATCAGCTCTCGCGCAACACCTGCCGACGCCAACTCTTTGCCTAAGGCCTCTTCCATCCCTTGCAGTAAGGCTTCAACAGCGGACCAATCCATTTCGCTCAAACGCGCATACCGCGTGCGAACCATATCCATTTTCATGGGCGCAACCAGCAATCCAAAAGCTGAAAATACCCCGGCATTGGCGGGTACTAATAAATCAGAACAACCACTACGGCGCGCGACCTCGCGTGCGTGGATCGGACCTGCACCACCAAAGGCAAGCAAGGTGTAGCGTCGAATATCGCGACCATTTTCAACCGCGTGAATTTTGGCAGCGACCGCCATGTGCTCGCAGACAATTCGGTGAATGCCGTTAGCCGCTTCGATCACACTCAAACCCAAGGGGCGCGCAACATGTTCTTCGATTGCTTGTTCGGCTAAGTCGAGCCGCAGGGTCACCGCCCCACTTAAGGTGCCTTGTGGATCAAGATAACCCAACACCAAGGCCGCATCCGTGACGGTGGGGCGGGTACCGCCCAGCCCATAACAAGCAGGGCCAGGACTCGAGCCCGCACTTTGAGGGCCCACCTTGAGCAAACCTGTCGTATCAACGTGAGCGATGCTGCCACCACCCGCACCGATCTCAATCAGATCGATCGTGGGCAGACGTACCGGCAGCCCACTGCCCTTTTTAAAGCGCTGTTGACGCGCCGCTTCAAATTCTGTCGTAATTGAGGGGCGCCCGTTTGAAATCAAACAGGCCTTGGCTGTGGTGCCGCCCATATCAAAGGCCATCACATTCGGTGTATCCGACACGCGAGCAGAATGCGCCGCACCCAAAGCACCCGCTGCGGGCCCCGACTCAAGCATGCGGATCGGCATGCGCTCACCGAGCTCTCGTGAAATCACACCGCCATTGGACTGCATGATGTGCAAGGTGGCGTTCAGCCCCGATGCGCGCAAGCCGTCTTCAATCGCACCCAGGTAACTGCCAACCATAGGCATGACGCAGGCATTCAACACTGTCGCGACCGTACGCTCGTATTCACGGATTTCGCCTAACACTTCAGAAGACAACGAAATCGACAACTCGGGCGCAATACGCTGTGCGATCGCTTTGACGCGTTGTTCGTGAGCGGGGTTAGTAAAGCTATGTAAAAAACATACGGCGATGGCACGCACCCCAGCATCGCGTAACTGACACACGACACGCTCGACCTCTTGGTCTTGCATCGCAATCACGACCTGTCCCGCAGCATCCACACGCTCACGTACCTCGACACGTAAGGCACGAGGCACGATGGCATCCGGACCAGGTGCGGTGAGGTCGTAAAGATCGTAGCGTAACTCACGCGCGATTTCGATCACATCTCGAAACCCTTCGGTCGTGATCAAACCAGTGACCGCGCCCTTGCGCTCGATCACAAGGTTCGTCACCGCAGTGGTGGCTCCGACCACCACCTCAGTCACCTGAGCAAGGGTCAAGTCGTGCGCTTTGAGTAGCGCTAATAGTCCCAAGCGAATCGGCATGACGACATCGGGCGCGCCCGTCAACACTTTGGAGGTGAAGATCGTGCCATCGGAACCGAGCAATACTAAGTCGGTAAACGTGCCTCCGATATCAAAGGCAAAACGATACTGCTGGCTAGAAGCTAACACCTGAGCACTCATCCTTAACCTTTGACTTTTGACAGCTTAATCCCACGCTCAAAGCCGTTTTCGAATTTCTTAGACTCAAAAACGTTGTCTTTAATCGAGAAGAACTCTTTTAAAGCGCGTTGCTCTTCGGTCGTTGTATGCATGGTTGTTGCATCGAACGGACAGGTTTGGGTACACATTTCGCATCCAATACAGTTGGCATGAATCGATTCGACCGAGCCATCGCCTTGCGCCAAGGCATCGTAAAAACAGGTTTGAATACAGATCGTGCAACTTGGATTTTTACAGGCTTCAGAAGCAATTTCACTATGCATGCGTGGTTTACGAAATTGCTCGCCATAATCCTTCACTGCTGCGCGCGAGGCAATCCCCGTCATCGAGGCGATATCTGGATAGCCATGGGTATCCATGAAATTATCTAGGCCCGTGATCATGCTGGGCAGGTACTTGATCCCTTTGAGCATCAGCACCGATCCCACCTGCACTAGCGGCGCGCCGGTCATGATGAACTCGACGATATCTTTGTGATCATAGATGCCGTTCGATCCGGTAATTGGCATGCCCAATTCTGTATAAATGCGGTTGACCCAACGCAGCGATAAGGCTTTGGCCCACACCCCACCAATCCCGGCAGGCCCACCTAAGCGTGGCAAACCGGTTTCGATGTCAACAGAAAACCCGGTGTAACGATTGGTGGCGGTCACGCCCGCCGCACCCGCCTCTTTCACCGCCCGCGCTACATCGAGCACGCGCGATTGATCTGGGGTGAGTTTGATGACGACCGGGATCTTGACCGCTTCACAGACGCGCGCAGTCACCTCACGCGCGATCTCGGGTTCTTGCCCAATCATCGAGCCGCCATGCACGCCGGGCATCATGGCCGGATGCGGACAACCAAAGTTAAGTTCGACCATCGGCAAGCCGCAATCCTCGATCGTGCGGCAAATATCGATCCAGCTTTGCATGGTTTTGCCGCCGGCACTGCCAATCAAATGAGAGCCTTGATCTTGCGCGTACTTATTGAGGTCTTTTAAGTGCGGGATCCATTCGCGTAGTGGCGTGCTTGAGTAGCCCGAACGGCTATAAAACACGAAATTTTTATTGACCTTGCCGCGAATCAGTTCATTTTTTTCATTGAGGATCGCATACTTTGAGTTTTGCGTTAAGCGCGCCATATCTTCGATATCAGTGAGGGTCTTAATAATCATCCCACCTGCACCGGCATCGACACACTCGCGAATCACCTCAGGACTATTGGTCGTTTCGAGCGACGCAATCACCACCGGATTCTTAAACTTGACGCCACAAAAATCTAAAGAGAGATCAGCCACGCGTTGCCCCTAAATTAAGCGAAATTAAATGAATGAAATAAATAAAAGATGTCAGAGACCTCAGGCCTCACCCGCCCGACGCCTGCGCGCCTTGAGCGCTTCACCGCCTGGTCGTAGCGAGGTACGACCACTTTCGTTGTTACCCTCGACCAGCCGCCCAAGAAGCCCCATGAACACCTGCCGATCAGCGGGATTAAGCGGGCTGAGCAATTGCTGTTGCGACAGTTGCATATCTTTTTGATAACGCTGTACGAATTTTTTTCCGTCGGGTGTGGCCAAACATAATTTACGTCGGCGATTAAGTGGATCGACCACCCGAGTGAGCAGACTACGGTCTTCAAGCCGCCTGAGAATCTCTGCCACATTAGCGGGATCAAGCCCAAGCTCAGCGCCTAGGGTAGCCTGATCGATGCCGGGCCGACTCATCAAAATACTCAGCAAACCAAACTGCACTGGTGTCACTTGCCCATCGGCTACACGCGCTGAGAACATGGCCACATGAATTTGGTGCAACCTGCGCACCAAATAGCCGGGTCGATCCCAAATCGTGTGGTTGGCTGTTGAGGCGTTGGTGGTGGCTTTGGAGACCGTTGGGACGACCACCAAGGCGGGCTGCGCACGCGCGGCGGATTTGGGGCCTAACTTGGATGGCACAACAGGCACATTTTTACGCACAGCTCGCCTCGTTCAACGGTTCGTATACGGATTGTTCGTATACTGACAGTTGATTGTCAAACTAACCGATATGCGTTGTCAAGTAAAAAAA
>JBIIWK010000165.1:0-7427 GCA_044338955.1 Burkholderiaceae bacterium | reverse complement strand
TGGATCGCCATGAAGCGAAGCCGGTGCGTAATGTTCAAAAAACCATTGCATGTCGCGCTTAGTCAATTGCATGCCATCGCTGTAATGTTGATATGACTCGGTGTTGAAATTGTGATCAGTGACTGGGTAGATCAACAACTGGCCTTTAATGGCCACCCGACCTAATAATGAATGCGTTGCCACGGCAGCCAAATTACCGCCTGCACTATCGCCGCCAACAAGCAAGGGTACCGTAGCGCCCACTAAGTCTTTCATGTGTTCAGACGCCCAAACAATCGCGTCTTCACTATCGTTGATCCCTGCTGGGAAGGGGTGCTCGGGCGCCAGACGGTAGTCGGGCAGCAGCACGGCGCACTGGCTGCGCTTGGCTAACGCGCGTGCCATCGCATCAAAGTCGTCGATCGTACCGATGACCCAACCGCCCCCGTGCAGGTAAACGATCAAACCCTTGACCTCAGCGCTAGGCACAAACAGTCTTGCGGCCATTGAACCCACGCGCGTCGGGATCGCTAAATCTTTCACTTGGTGAATGTCGGGTCCCTTACCAAGTGCTGCACGCGTGGCTGCGGTCATATCTCTGGCATCTTGCGGGGATCCAGCGGATAAGGCAGGACGGCCCGCCGCCGCCATTTTGGCAAAAAGTTGAGCGATCGTTGTATCTAATGGCATAGCGCGGCTCTCTGATTGATTGCTTAATTTATCAAAATTTAGTCAGCTGTATTAAACGACGGTAAGTCAGTGAGTTAGTTACCCGAAAAATACAACGTGCGCAAGCGAGGCTTTCTATCACAACGCCCTCAATATTTAGTTACAAGTTCCGGCAGATTCGGATCCACTACTCAGGTTTGATACCAGCATCTTTAGCAACCTTGCCCCAGCGTGCTTGTTCTTTTTGGATATAGTCACCGAATTGCTCGGGGGTCCAAGGCGTGGGCACCGCACTGAATTGGGCAAACTTTTCAGTGACCTCGGCAGATGCCAAGACTTTATTCATCGCCGCGTTAATCTTTTTAACAATCTCTTTAGGAGTGCCGGCGGGTACCAAGATGCCCTGCCAAGAACTGATGTCGACACCCGAGTAGCCTGACTCGTTCACCGTTGGGATATCGGGTGCAACTTTTGAGCGGACAGGCGTGGTAATCGCCAGGCCGCGCACCTTACCCGCAGCCACCTGAGGATATACGCTTGAGAACGGATCAAACAGGACCTGAATCTGTCCACCCATTAAGTCTGTGACCGCCGGCGCACTACCCTTGTACGGGATGTGATTCATCTTGATCCCAGAAAGCCCAGAAAAAAACTCAACGGCTAAGTGAATAGAGGTGCCAGCTGTACCGTAATTCAATTTGCCCGGATTGGCTTTAGCATAGGCCACCAACTCGGCTAGAGTCGCTGCAGGTACGGCTGGGTGCACTGCGATCAACAAAGGTTGCACCGCCACCATGCCAACTGGATCAAAGCTTTTTAAAGGATCGTAATTCAGCTTGGCCATCGTCCACTGGTTAATCGCCATCGTACTGATGTTACCCATGACCCAGGTGTAGCCATCAGCGGGGCTACGCGCGACCACCTCGGCACCGATCGCACCACTGGCTCCGGCGCGATTTTCAGCGACAACCGTTTGACCGAGCTCATCGGTCAGCTTGGCCGCCATGGTTCGGGCCACAATGTCAGTCACACCAGCAGGTGGGAAAGGAATCACCAGTTTGATGCTGCGCTCTGGGTAGGATTGAGCCTGTGCAGCGAAGGCGCCTAACATTAGGGCCAGTGCTGCCAATGGCGTGAATACGACCTTGCCAATCTTTGGGATGTGCATAGTGTTGTCTCGGTTATTTTTAGGTATTGCCTGCAATGCTAACGAACAATGGTCAGTCGTTCAAGAGTAATTACGCGAAAAGATAATTTGAAGGGTATGCCCTATTCGCTAACAACTCATCACGCAAAGAATATATTGCGGCTATGCCCTAGTCGATCTTCACTAATCGCACGAAAAAGTAATATCGGTACCATTATCGCCTTCGTACAGATCACCGACGAAAGCCAGGCCGATCCACTCCCAGCCATGCTCAGACAACCAGTCTTGATAAACTTGTTCTGATAAATCGCGCGTCGCAGGCATCTCAAAACGCACCGTCACGCTTAAGGTCAGGCCGTTTTCATCGCCGTCCATTGCCCATTCGGTGTTGTCTTCAGTCAAGGCGACCTCAACAACGCCGGTATTGCGCCCAAGCGACAAGCCCTGCTTCTTGAATAAGCCGCCCGTAAAATAGTTGACATCAAGCTGCAGCGGCTGCAAAGCCTGCCAGGCGGCCTGCTTAAGTCGTTTGCGCTCAGCCGGGCCCGAAGCAGCATTTGCCGCCAGCAACAACTCAGACGCATCGCTGATCTTGCCATAATCCTCATCATCATCAATCTCATCCTCAGGAGGAAGATTGACTTTCAGGCCTGTGATGGTCCATTCAAATTTGGCGGTTCTGGTCATAGTATTTGGCTAACGAATATTTGCTGAAATAGATAACTGCATTATGCCTTGAAGCCGCGCAAAGGGTAAAACGCCAAGTTAGCCGACACCTAATTGGCCAAGATTTGAACAACACAACAAAGCGCATTCTGGATCAATATGGTCAGTCGTCATACTAAGGCGCAAAAAAGTCGCCGCCTCCGTACTTGGAGGGGCGACTTTAGTTGATATAGTGACCGCGTTTTTTGCTGGCAAAAAACCAGCAGAAAAAACGACTTAACGCGCTAGTACCATGCCGCGGTACCCGTCTGCTGCGACTTGGTCGCAGATGACGCGGTATTTATCTAAGCCGGCAACGTAAGGCATAAAAATTCGTGGTTTGCCGGGGATGTTGGCACCGACATACCAAGAGTTTGCCAAGGGATACAAGGTTGAGTCAGCCACCTCATTCACATGCTTGACCCACTTCTCTTCTGCATCCAAGTCAGCCTCGACACGCGCGTATTGTTTGTCTTTGACGTGTTTAAGCAGATCAAAAATCCAATCGACGTGTTGCTCAATGGCCGAGATCATGTTGGTTTTGACCGACGGGCTACCAGGGCCTGTGATGATCAACATGTTTGGGAAACCTGCCGTCATCAAACCTAGATAGGTCTTGGGGCCGTCTGACCATTTCTTGCGTAACTCGGCACCGTCATTGACTTGAATATCGATATCCATAATCGCGCCAGTCATGGCATCAAAGCCCGTTGCAAAGATGATGGCATCAAACTCGTACTCGGCCTCTGTGGTTTTGATGCCCTTCTCGGTGATCTCAACGATCGGAGCATTTTTGATATTAACGAGCGTGACGTTCGGGCGATTGAACGTTTCAAAATAATCAGTATCTAGCGGCAAACGCTTCGTACCGATGTAATGATCGTCAGGGCATAAGATCTGAGCGACCTTGGCGTCTTTCACGATCGTACGGATTTTTCGACGTACAAACTCAGAGACGGCCTCGTTGGCGTCTTTGTTGATCAACAGATCTTTATACGAATACAAAAAGCTAATATTGCCGCCGGTGTTCCATTTCTTCTCAAAAATCACTTCGCGGTCTGCTGCAGAATCTTCAAGCACATTTTTGCTAGGTGGGGGATAACCAGAAATCCCGAATGGCGTTTTATTTGCCTCTGCGCGCGCCTCTTTGTAACGAGCCTTATGCTTTTTCACGGCGTCTTCAGGCAGCTTGTAATTCACTGAGGGCACGCTGAAATTTGCCGTGCGCTGAAACACATGCAAGTGCTTGGCCTCTTTTGCCACCACTGGGATCGTTTGAATGCCCGAGGCGCCCGTACCAATGATACCGACCCGCTTGCCCGTGAAATCAACTTTTTCGTGCGGCCATTGACCGGTGTGATACCACTTACCTTTGAAGTTATTCAGCCCTTTAAAGTCGGGCACACGCGGCAGCGACAAATTGCCTGAAGCCATGATGCAGAAGTTGGCCGACACCACCTCACCCGTGGTTGTGGTTATGGTCCAATTATTTGTCTGGCGATTAAACACTGCGGATTTGACCCGTGTATTGAACTGAATATCACGGCGTAAATCAAAACGATCAGCAACGTGGTTGGCGTATTTCAAGATATCAGGCTGCGCGGCAAAACGCTCTGGCCACTCCCATTCTTGCTGTAAGTCGTCTGAAAACGAATACGAGTACTCGAGACTTTCAACGTCGCAACGCGCACCGGGGTAGCGGTTCCAGTACCAGGTGCCACCTACGCCGTCGCCGGCCTCAAGCACTTTGACGCGGAGCTTAAGTTCACGCAAGCGGTGTAGTGTGTACATGCCGGCAAAACCCGCGCCAATTACGACGACATCATATTGCGAGGCTGGTGCTGCTGAAGTCATTGCTGTATCTCCGATCTAGCTGTTTTAAATTCGACGGTTTCAACTGCTAAGTGTTTGGCAGGCTGCTTCGCTCTGTACCACTTTGTATTTAAAACCGCCCATATTCTGTATCCATAGTCTAAACGGATTTTGATGGATGCCCAAGTCTCATCAGACGGTGCGACACAATTTTGGTTTTTCACAGCAAGTACCGCCTCTTGCGGCACCGCAGCATGACAATTGAATCGTTGGGGTACTGCCAATCAATCCATGATCGCACGCTGCGCTAACAAGGCATTCAAATCGTGCAAGCTCTGCAAAGCGTAGTACACATTTTGGACTTTTGGCCTCTGGCGGGGTGGTACATCTTGCACTTTCTGCAAAACCCAGTAATCTAGTCCGTACAACTCAGGATCCCCCACAAATAGCGTTTCGTAAAAAAAACAGATCCACACACACTGACCGAGATAGCCATGAAAGCCAATAGACTCCTCTCATTGATCGCACTCGCGACCGCTTTGAGCACTGCACACACCGTGCAAGCCGCTGAGCCTGCCACAAACTACCCCTCTCAAACCGTCAAAATCGTCGTCCCATATACGCCCGGCGGTATTACCGATTTACTAGGCCGTGCGTTAGCAAGCCGCTTAGAAAAAAAGTGGGGGCAATCTGTTGTGGTTGAAAATAAATCCGGTGGCTCTGAGGCCATAGGCGCTGCCTATGTGGCCAAAAGCAAACCTGACGGCTACACCATCTTCATCGCAAGTGATGCTGCCTTCATCGTAAACCCACTGCTGAAAAAAGGTTTGAACTACAACCCCGAAACTGACTTTGAGCCGATTATGCGCTTAGCAGAAGGCCTAGCTTTCTTGGTTGTGCGGCCAGATCTGAACATCCGTAGCCTAAAAGACTTGTTAGCGCAGGCGCAGGCTAAACCAGGACAGGTGACTTTTGGATCCGAAGCCGTCGGTAGCCCATCAGAGTTTCGCATGCGCCTCTTGGGCGGCCTGACTGGCGGATACAAAATGAATCACATCCCCTACAACGGGATGGTGCCTATCATCAGCGATATGCTTGGCGGACGGGTCGATAGCGCGTGGCTGCCACCCCACTTGGCCAGACCGCAAATTGAGGCGAAAACCTTACTGCCCCTCGCCACGAACGGTACTAAACGCAACTGGATGTTTCCAGAGGTGCCGACTCTCACCGAACTGGGTTTCAACCAAACCGATTTAAGTTTCAAAATGATGCTGGCTGCCCCAGCGGGCACCCCAAAACCCATCGTCGATAAGATTGCACGCGATGTACTTGAGGTCATGCAAACGCCAGACTTCAACGAAAAATACGTGCGCTTTAACGGCTATACCGGCATCGCAAGTTCACCTCAAGAATTTCAAGATTACTTGGTGAAAACGCGGCCGTTTCTCAAACAAGTCGTTAAAGATGCTGGCTTTGAACCTCAATAATCGCGCGGAACTTACACCACGTCGTATTTAAAACGCTTAACCTTTGACATGTCTGTGCCTTCAATGCGGATCAGACTTGTCGAGCCTTTGCGCTCTGGTGCGTGTAGATCGCCTTCATTGTATACATGCGCAATGCCCGGAGTCAGTGCGTAAGACTTGGTGACCTTTACTTTGCCAGGTTTGTCAGCGCTGGCGTCTTCAATTTTTTGATAGTCGCGCATTTCAGTGGTGCCGCGCGCTTGGCCATAGATTGCCCACGAATGTGCATGATCGTGTGGATCCGAACTCTTTGGCCCTAAGTAGTGGTGCGCCACAATACAAAATCCCAATTCTGGGTCTTGATAAATGATCTCGCGCTCGCCCGTGGTGGGGGTGAGGTGCTTGGCAATAAAAGTCTGATCTAACAACACATCTTTTAACGCCTCAGCAACTTTTTGACGCCCAACAGGACCAGGATTACTTTTAAGCAAATCGTGGCACTGACTAGCAAATTGTTCGATTGTGTGACCCATGGCTGCTGACCCCTCTTTATTTTCAATAGGTTTATGTTACCCCAGACATTATATTTAGCAACAATCTATACTGAGTCATCATCAAAAGAGGCAAAACATGCACGCACCCTCACCTCGCCTCAGCCCAGTGAATGGGCAGTACCTGCTGTCTCTGATCTTTTTTATTTTTAGCTGTCTCGGTGCAAACACCACGTGGGCTCAAACGAGTTACCCAGAGCGTCCGATTCGTCTGATCGTCAGTTTTGCTGCTGGTGGCCCGACCGATATCTTCGCACGACTGGTTGCGGTGCGACTTGAAAAAGAGTTGGGGCAACCCATCATCGTCGAAAACAAACCCGGTGGTGGCTCGAACATTGGTTCTGAGTTTGTCGCACGTGCCAAGCCCGATGGCTACACCCTGCTGTTAGGAACAATCGCCAACACAACCAACATGGCGTTATATAAAAATTTGGGGTATGACACCGAACGTGATTTTGTTCACATCACGCAGATTATGTCCTCACCTAGCATCTTGGTCGTCAACAACAACATCCCAGCAAAAAATTTAGCCGAATTGATTGCCTATGTGCAGGCCAACCCTGGCAAGCTTAGCTATGCGTCTTCGGGTGCAGGGGGCTTGCAACATCACGCCGGTGAACTACTGAAGCTGAGAGCCAATTTAGATATGTTGCACATCCCGTATAAAGGTGCTGCCCCTGCACTCACTGATGTCGTAGGGGGCAATGTCGCAATGGGCTTTAAGACAGCGAGCGGTGTGATGCCCACCATCTTGAATGGCAGGGTCCGAGCGATTGCCGTCGCGGGCCGTCAACGACTGGCGCAATTACCCGACCTGCCCACGATGATTGAATCTGGCATGCCCGATTTTGAAGCCGATTCTTGGAATGGCTTGTTCGCACCTGCCGGCACCCCACCAGAGATCATCGCAAAACTTGCAAAGGCCACCATCGCAATCCTGAAATCTGACGAGATTGCAGAAAAATTTGCCACAATCTCGGCAACCCCCGTGGGAAGCACCCCCGAACAATTCAAGCGGTACGTGCATGAAGAGATTGTGAAATGGGGGCAAGTGGCCAAACAAGCTGGGGTAAAAATTGAGTAAGGCCGCTTAGCCTG
>JBIIWK010000164.1:0-7458 GCA_044338955.1 Burkholderiaceae bacterium | reverse complement strand
GTAGCTGCGCCCCAAATCTGCTGGGTCGATCGGTAAGTACGGAACCTCCCAGATGGCATCGGCTTTTTGCACGGCAAAGCCTTTTTTGATGGCATCTTGGTGCGAGCCCGAGAAGGCCGTGAACACTAAGTCACCGGCGTAGGGGTGCCTAGGGTGTACGGGCAATTGATTACAAAACTCAACGCAGCGACGGACTTCGTCGATATCTGAAAAATCAAGGCCAGGATGAATACCTTGGGTATACAGGTTTAAGGCGAGGGTCACTAAATCAACGTTACCGGTACGCTCGCCATTACCAAACAGGCAGCCTTCGACGCGATCTGCGCCAGCCATCAAGCCTAACTCGGCCGCTGCAACCGCGGTGCCACGATCGTTGTGCGGATGCAAACTGACAATCACTGAATCACGCTTGTGCAGATTGTTATGCATGTATTCGATTTGATCGGCATACATGTTGGGCGTGGTGGCCTCAATCGTGGCGGGCAAGTTATAGATAATTTTTTTCTGCGGGGTGGGCTGGTACAGCGCGGTGACCGCATTACAGACCTCAAGCGCGAAATCGGGCTCGGTGGTGCTAAACACTTCAGGCGAGTACTCGTACAGCCAGTGTGTTTGCGGGTACTTGGCCATGCAGTCCATCACGCACTGCGTGCCTTCAAGCGCAACCTGTTTGACCTCTTGGCGGTTCATGTTGAACACGATGCGGCGAAAGCCGGGTGCGCAAGCGTTGTACAAGTGGATCATGGCGCGCTTGGCGCCGGCGGCTGATTCAACCGTGCGCTCGATGAGTTCGGGGCGCGCTTGGGTCAGGGCAATGATGGTGACGTCGTCTGGGATCAGTTTATCGTCAACCAGCTTACGCACAAAGTCAAAGTCTGTTTGTGAGGCCGATGGAAACCCGACCTCGATCTCTTTGAAACCGATTTTGACCAGCATTTCAAAAAAGCGCAGCTTGCGCTCAACACTCATGGGCTCGATCAGCGACTGATTGCCATCACGCAAGTCGGTACTCATCCAAACGGGCGGTTGTGTAATTTTTTTAGTGGGCCAGGTGCGTTCTGAAAAATCGCGCTCGAAGGGCTTGAACGGGATGTATTTTGTGGCGGGATTCGAAAGCATGATTAACCTTAAATCTGTTTAGGCGATGCCAGAGTATGTGCTGCCTGGGTTCATCGACGGCGATAGCAAGCCAGTGTTTGGATCAAAGCTGAAAATTTTTGTGTAGAAATAGAGCTGTGGTGGCGGATGGTTGCCGGACTGCCACGGGCGCTAGGCCCGGCAACCGATCGCTAGTAGTAGCGATAGCAGCCCAAAAACACCAGCGCGGTTGCCAGACACGACTTGGCCGCGACCAAAAATGGTCGAGCTGAGTGTTTGGGGGCAGGCGAGGCCTGTGGCAAGCGCATTCATAGCCTCTAGTCGAACATAAATTGGCAGTAAACGCAAGCGCAGCGGACGCTTACGGGGGGCGTTGCGTGATGCTTGAGCGGCACCTGGGTATGATTTGGCCAGCGTTTGACCCGTCATTAAGGGGTTAGGCAAGCATGGTGGGTTCGCGCTGCCCGGCGTCGTTGGCGGGCGGCAACACGCGTTTGGGGGCGACCGCGCCCGGGTGGCTGACCGGCCGGTTTTGTAACGCCGCCTGAAGCTCGAACTGCTGGGCCCGCGCCAAGGCGAGCTTACGCGCCCGCCCGCTGCTGCGCTGGGTCAGAACGGTTTGTAGAACACCAACGGTTACGGGTTGGGTTTGATCTTTCCAGACCCAATTCAAAATATCCAGGCCCTCAGGACTGAGTTGTGCGCAAAGTTTGCGCACATCGCTTAGTGGTACTAAAGCCGCACGACCTCGCTTGAGGCTGCTGCGTAAATAACTCATCACGCTGCTGATGGCGATTAAGACCAAAATAAAAATGACAAACCACCAGAAATACTTTTGATACTGAATGACAAAATCGATGACCGTTTTGCCAAGAATCTCGGATAGGCCTGTGAGTTTGATGGCAAACTCAAGCCAAGCTTTACCTGACTGCAGGATCCGTTGCGCGCAATAAATCACGAGGGCAATAGCCGCTAAAATAACGATTACCCGCGTCACAAGGCGTGGTAGCGCCAGCCGCAACAGTATGCCGCCCAGTAAAGGGATGTCTTTTTGAAGCGGTGTAGTGCTAGGTCGATTCATCATGCAAAATATTGTACCTATGAGTCGCAATTTTCTCGAGCTTCGTCAGGGTCAACAGTTGACACTGACCCCCGCACTGCAACAGTCGATCAAGCTGTTGCAGCTCTCGACGTTGGATCTTGAGGCTGAAATCGCTCGGGCGTTGGCTGAAAACCCCCTGTTAGAGCAAGAGGGCACGCCATTGTACGAGCCGGGCGGCGCTGCGGCGAGTTTGCGTGTTGGCCAAGAGAGCACCGAATTTGGCACCGCTCAGAGCGATGACGAGCGTGGTCTGGACGCAACACCCGAGCCCAACACTGACTACTTACCGGCCTCAGAGCATGCGCCCGAGCGCGACCGACTTGAGTTTTCGTCCGAGGCACGCGGATCGCGTGACGATGATTTTTCTGATCGCCCCGAGCCGGCTCGCGAAAGCAATCTTCGAGAATATTTACTTGAACAGTTAGGCCTGACGCGTTTAAGTAAGCGCGATGCGGCGATTGTTGAACTGCTGATTGACGAGCTCAATGATGATGGCTTGTTAGCGTCGCCGCTCGACGAAATCGCCAGCTGGATGAACCCAGAGCTTGGGCTGGACGAAGACGATTTTCGATGCGCCTTAAAAATGCTGCAGTCGTTTGACCCGCCTGGTGTCGGCGCACGGGATCTGGGCGAGTGCCTCGATCTGCAACTACAGTTCGGCGACCCCAAGCGTCTTGAGGCGTTGCAAGATCCAGAGCTGCTTGCCCTGACGCGTACGGTGTGTCGGCATCATCTCTCCGTTTTGGCAACCGGCAATTTGCTCAAGTTGCGCGAGCTGTTGCAATGCGACGCTGAGATGCTCAAGCGCGCGCATGCGTTGATTGTGAAGCTCAATCCTCGGCCCGCGAGTGCTTGGAATATCCCCGCCGCAGATTTTGCTGTGCCCGACGTGCTGGTGCGAAAAACGCGTAAGGGCTGGGTGGTGTCGCTCAATGAGTCTGTGATGCCTAAGTTGCGCGTCAATGCGATGTATGCCGAAGCCTTGGGCAGCCCGCGAAGTGGCGCGCATACTGCACTGCATGGCCAGTTGCAAGAGGCGCGCTGGATGATTCGAAATGTCGCACAGCGCTTTGAAACAATTTTGAAAGTGTCTCAGGTGATTGTTGCCCACCAGCAGGCATTTTTTTCAAATGGTTGGGGGGCCGTACGACCACTGACTCTTAAAGACATCGCCGCCGAGATCGGTATGCACGAGTCGACGATTTCGCGTGCCACCACACAAAAATTTATGTTGACGCCGCACGGCACCTTTGAGCTCAAGCGCTTTTTTAGTACTGGCTTAACCACCGAGGGTAAAGAGGCCACGTCGGCCACGGCCGTACAAACACGCATTCAAATTTTGATCACAAGTGAAGATCGCAAAAAGCCTTTGTCGGATAGTCAACTGGTGAGTTTGCTCGACCAGGATGGGATCACGATCGCGCGGCGCACAGTGGCTAAATATCGAGAGTTGTTGCGTATCCCGACGGCACCGCTACGCAAGTCGCAGGCGGGGGCTCGCTAGTTGCCGATGAGTTGTTCGTTTTGCCGCGATGGGCAGTCGGGGATTTTGCCCCAGGCATCGTTGGGTGCGCAGTATTTATTGCGGGCGTTTTGCAAGCAAGTTGGGCGTTGAAAAAAGCCCACCTTTGCACATTGTTCAAGTTCTTGTTTCAGTGACTGCTGCCACGAGGTCACGGTCACAGTAATGCCTGGCGGTACGGGTGGCGCCGCGGGGCGCGGTGTAGAGCCAGAAGTGCCTGACTGGTTTGCGGCAGCAGCAGGGCCGCCAGTGCGTCGTGTGTTGTCTTGCGCCAAACGTCTGGCATCTGCCGTTTCTGAGCCTTCGTTGACGTTATCCTCTTCGTCATCGTCACCCTCTACTTTCATGCTGTTTGGATCTATTTCAAAGACGTCAGCCGTGATGGCTTCGATTGCCCACTCGATCGGATTGAGCTCGCGTGGCACACCCAAGCTGCCATCCATGCGGGGCTGCGGCGGCTGGGCGGTAATTGGACGGCCGAGGGCGTCGAGCTTTAAGGTTTTGTAGTCTTTGTCGGCCAGCGAGGCAACGGTATCGGGTGCACGCGTCACCAGCCAATTGCCTAATTGCACGCCGCCCTGCCATGAGGCTACCGCGGCAAGTACTAAAAAGACAATTAAGACACGCCAGGACATAAGGGATCTCTGAGGGGCGAGGATTAAACTTTATCGGCAAACACTTGCCCGCCATGTTCGCGCATGGCGTGAAAACGAATCGACGGGTAGCGTTCTTCAGCGACGCGTAATTGAGCCGTAGAGCTCACTAGAAACGCTGGTGCTTCGACGACATCATAGGCGATGTTTGAAACGTTGGCATCGATGAATTTGCGCAGCTCTTTGGGGTCTTCGGCGGTGACCCAGCGTGCCATGTTGTAGCGCGAGGGCATCAGTCGCGCTTCGGCGCCGTACTCAGCCTGCAGGCGATGGGCAACGACTTCAAACTGCAGCTGGCCAACCGCACCCAGTAGCAGCGCGCCGCCCGCCACCAACGGCCTGAACACTTGAATTGCACCCTCTTCGCCAAGTTGCAAAAGCCCGGTACGCAGTTGTTTGGTACGCAAGGGGTCTTTGGTTTCGACGGCCTGAAAAAGCTCGGGGGCGAAAAATGGCAAACCCGTAAAGTGCAAAGCCTCGCCTTCGGTTAAGACATCACCCAGGTGCAAAATGCCATGATTAGGGATGCCAATCACATCACCGGCGTAGGCCTCGTCAACGAGCTCGCGGCGTTGCGATAAAAATGACACCACGTTATTGGGGCGAATCTCTTTATTGTTGCGCGATACTTTAAGCCGCATACCGCGCTCAAACTTGCCAGAGCTCACGCGCACAAAGGCCACACGGTCACGATGCGCCGGATCCATGTTGGCTTGCACTTTAAAAACCACGCCCGTGAACTTTGGCTCTTCGGGGTGCACCACGCGCTCGAGCGCCTGGCGCGAGCCTGGCGGTGGAGCCTGATCCACGAGGGCATCGAGTACTTCTTGTACGCCAAAATTATTAATTGCAGAACCAAAAAATACAGGTGTTTGCTTGCCTGCTAAAAAGGCGGCTGGATCAAAGGTAGGTGCCGCCGCCTGGATGAGCTCGATCTCGCCTTTGGCTTGTTCAAACGAGCTGCCAAAGCGTTTGGCAATTTCTGGGTTATCGAGCCCGTCGATAAAGTCGTCACCGGTATCGTTACGGCGCTCTTGGCCGGATTTAAACAAGCGCATGCGATCGCGCTGAATATCAAACACGCCACCGAAGGCTTTGCCCATGCCGACTGGCCACGAAAACGGCACGGCATCCATACCGATGTGTTGCTCGATTTCAGATAGCAGCTCAAGCGGTTCGCGGACTTCGCGATCCATCTTGTTAATGAAGGTGATGATGGGGGTATTGCGGGCGCGACAGACCTGCAGCAAACGGATGGTTTGTGGCTCGACCCCGTTGGCCGCATCAATCACCATTAGGGCCGCATCGACCGCAGTCAGTACACGATAGGTATCTTCAGAAAAATCTTGGTGGCCTGGGGTGTCAAGCAGGTTGATCACGCAATCGCGGTATTCCATTTGCATGACCGACGAGGCAACCGAGATACCCCGTTGTTTTTCGATTTCCATCCAGTCAGAGGACGCATGGCGCGAAGCCTTGCGTGCTTTGACGCTGCCGGCGATCTGGATCGCACCCGCAAAAAGCAACAGCTTTTCGGTGAGCGTCGTTTTACCGGCATCAGGGTGCGAAATAATGGCGAACGTTCGGCGCCGTGCGACTTCAGTTTGAATACTCATGGTGGCGAATTTTACAGGCTGGCGCAGCCAGCCTGTGTGCGTGCAAATTACTTGTTAAAAAGAGCCGGACGACGTGGGCGATTTGCCTGGTCGCCACCGGGGCTGCGGGGGGCTGAGCCACTTGGCGCACCAGTACGTGACCCCGTACGAGCACCAGCACCCATGCCGGTGCCGGTTCTGACCGCGCCACCGGCGCTGTGAGGAGCGCGAGCACCCGCAGCAGGGGCATCACGACGTGGTGCCGAGCGGCTATCGCCCTGCGAGTCGCGGCGTGGTGCGCTGCTTGGCCCCTGACCTGAGCGCGCGGGGCGCGCCCCGGCACCTGAGCCACTTGGGCGTGCCGAGCGTTGTTGCGGACGACGTTGACCATCGCGCCGGCCTTCGGCACGGGCTTCGTCGTCGGCCCCGTGGGGTGAGGGGGGTGATGCGGTCCAGCCCGTTGGCGCGGGCAATTGAGGAATCGTCTTTTTGATGATGCGCTCGATGGCCTTGAGGTATTTAATTTCGCTCGAGTCAACCAAGGAAATGGCAGAACCTGCCGCGCCTGCACGACCCGTGCGACCAATACGATGCACGTAATCTTCGGGGATATTAGGCAGCTCAAAGTTCACGACCTGAGGCAGCTGATCAATATCTAGACCGCGAGCGGCGATATCGGTGGCGACCAACACGGCAACTTTGCCCTTTTTAAAGTCATCCAGGGCACGGGTGCGCGCAGCCTGGCTTTTATTGCCATGAATGGCCGAGGCCGACAAGCCGTCTTTGACCAGCTTTTCAGCTAAACGGTTTGCGCCATGCTTGGTGCGTGTAAAGACCAACACTTGATGCCAGCCACTTTCGGTAATGATGTGGCTCAAGATGTCGCGCTTGTGGGCTTGATCAACCATATACACAGTTTGATCAACGCGTTCGGCCGTCGTGTTGCGCGCGGCAACCGAGACCTCAGTGGCGTTTGACAAAACACTTTTTGACAACTCGCGGATTTCGTCGGAGAAGGTTGCCGAGAACAGTAGGTTTTGACGCTGACGCGGCATCAAGGCCAGAATCTTTCGGATGTCGCGAATGAAGCCCATATCGAGCATGCGATCGGCTTCGTCGAGCACCAAAATCTCAACGCCAGACAAGTCAACGGTGCGCTGTTGGCAGTGGTCAAGCAGGCGGCCGGGGGTGGCCACCAAAATATCGATCGGCTTGCGCAAAGCAGAAATTTGCGGATTGATATTGACGCCGCCAAAAATCACCATTGACGAGATTTTTGTGTGGCAGCCGTAGGTTTTGACTGATTCTTCGACCTGCGCGGTGAGTTCGCGTGTGGGGGTCAAAATCAATACGCGTGGGCGACCGGCTTTGCGTACTTCAAGAGGTTTGGCAAGCAGCATGTGCAAAATGGGCAGCGTGAAGCCAGCCGTTTTGCCAGTGCCAGTTTGGGCTGCGGCTAATAAATCGCCGCCAGCAAGCACGCGCGGG
>JBIIWK010000163.1:0-7478 GCA_044338955.1 Burkholderiaceae bacterium | reverse complement strand
CGGCCTGGCTCGGGACGGCACTGACGTGGGCGGCTGCATTTGCAGGCACAACAGGCATGTTGGTGCGGTGGCGCGAGAGTCATTTGCTTGGACCTGATATTGGCCATATCCCCGTTAGCAATCTTTATGAAGTGTTTGTGTTGTTCGCCTTGGTCACCGCGCTGTTTTATTTGTATTACGAACGTCGCTACGCCACCCGCGCACTGGGCGGCTTTGTATTGTTGGTGATTACCTCGGCGGTGGTGTTTTTGCTGTGGTACTCATTTACACGTGACGCCGCGCAAATTCAGCCCTTGGTGCCCGCACTTAAAAGCTGGTGGATGAAAATTCACGTGCCGGCCAACTTTATTGGCTATGGCACTTTTTCGATTGCCGCGATGGTGGCGTTTGCTTACTTGGTCAAACAACATAGCCAAACCAAGTCATGGCTTAAGCTCGCTCCGTTGTTCGTGTTGGGGGTCTTGCTGGCCGGTGAGCCGATGATTTTTGGCAGCCAACAGGTGTCAGCCACCTGGATGTTGTACTTCGGAATCGGCGCCTTGATTGTCGGTACGATTTTATTATTTCGAAAACCGATTGGTGAGCGTCTGCCCTCGTTTGAGGTGCTCGATGACATCATGTATCGCGCCATTGCCATTGGCTTTGCTTTTTTTACCGTAGCGACTATTTTGGGGGCCTTGTGGGCGGCAGATGCCTGGGGCGCCTATTGGCAATGGGATCCTAAAGAAACCTGGGCGCTAATTGTATGGCTGAATTACGCCGCCTGGCTGCATCTACGCTTGATGAAGGGCTTGCGAGGCACGATGGCGGCCTATTGGGCGCTGGTCGGTTTGCTGGTGACAGGCTTCGCCTTTTTGGGGGTTAATATGTTCTTGTCAGGGCTCCACTCTTACGGAGCGCTGTAAATCAAACAAACCGCCTCAGGCGATATAACCGTAGCACCCTCATCGTGACACCTGCCAGACCCTGGGTCGTATTAGTTGCAACCTTAACCGTTCAGTCGCTCGTTGCGATGGCCTTGTTGAATCTGCCGGTCGTAGCGCCCGAGGTCGCTAAAGCGGTCGGGTTGTCGACGAATTACTTGGGCGCTTACGTAGCGCTCGTGTATTTTGCGGCAATGGTTGCCACCTTGCTGGGGGGGGCGGCCGTCAAGCGTTGGGGGGCAATCCGCCTGAGCCAGGCCGGTTTGCTCTCGGCTGCGACCGGCTTGTTTTTGTGCGCGATTCCGCACCCGTTTACCATCGCACTAGGGGCCTTATTTATTGGCGCTGGCTACGGCCCGATTACGCCTGCAAGCTCGCATCTGCTGATCAAAACCACACCACCCGAAAAACTTTCGTTTGTGTTTTCAGTGAAGCAGACGGGTGTGCCGCTCGGGGGCATGATCGCAGGTGCACTTGTCCCTTCGCTTGATATCGCCATCGGTTGGCAGTTGGCGTTTATGTCTTCGGGTATTGCGTGTTTACTCTGTGCCTGGGCCGTACAGCCGCTGCGCGCTGGCTTAGATGATGATCGCGACCCTACCGTTAAACCATCGTTGGCGGCAAGTGTGGTGCAACCTTTGCGGTTGATTTTTGAACACCCAGGCCTGCGTGCGCTTTCAATGACCTCGTTTTTGTTTGCTGTTTGTCAGATGTCTTTGATGGCGTACCTCGTGACGTTTTTATTTGAGGATCTTGGCTGGTCACTTGTGGCGGCTGGGGCTGCGCTGACGGTTGCGCAAGCAGGGGGCGTTATCGGGCGGATCTTGTGGGGCTATGTCGCCGATCGTTGGTTGAGCCCCACGGTGATGCTGATCGTGATTGCGTTGTTGCTCACCATTGGCGCGGTTGGTACCGCCTTGCTGCGTCCAGACTCCTCTCCTTGGATTTTGTTTCCGGTACTGGTTATTTTTGGTGCCTCAGCGATTGGCTGGAATGGCGTATTTCTGGCACAAATCGCGCGTCTGGCGCCCGCGGGTCAAGCGAGTGTCGCAACCGGCGGTACCCTGTGCATTACTTTTTTCGGTGTCGTCCTGGGGCCCCCACTCTTTGGTGTCTTGGCGGGGATGTTGAATAGTTACGGGGCAAGCTATGGTGCCCTTGGCCTCTTCGGGCTTGTCATTACGGCACTGCTAGTGCGACTGCGGAGCACGTCGCGCGCGACGTCCCCTCAAACCTAAATGTTGCCTTACCTTCAGACTGGTCAGTCGCCCTATGAGCGCGTTTAACAACCTGCCGCAACCAGCGGTCGTTCGACAAGCGCAATGGCTTAAAGGTTGTGCAATTTTTTTATGTTCGGTGGTTGCCTTTGCCTGCCTAGATGCCTTCGCAAAAGATCTGGTTGGGCGCTATTCGGCGCCTTTAGTCAACACGGCACGCTACAGCGTCATTATTGTTTTGGCTTGGTGCATTATGTGGGTCAGGCGCGTACCGGTTCGCGTTGAGCCGGCCGAGCGCAAGCTACTCATTTACCGTGGTGCGATGCTTGGCTGCGTCAGCATCTGTTTTATGGTGGCGCTACCCTATCTGCCTTTGGCCGAAGCCACCGCACTGTATTTTGTATCGCCTTTAATTGTCGTGTTGCTTGCCCCGATGGTGTTGCGCGAAAGCGTGAGTTTTAAACAATACGTGGCGGTCGCGCTCGGAATGGTTGGGATGCTATTGATTGTGAATCCCTTAGGCAATGCCTCAAGCACTCAAAGTGCTGACACAGGGGTGTCGTTGTTTGGCACCCTGCTAATGCTGGGGGCTGCCACGGGTTATGCGATGGTGCAACTGTTAACGCGCAAGCTGGCGCATCGCGTGCAAAGCGAACAAATATTTGCGTATTCAGCGCTGATCTGCTGGTTGCTGAGTGTTGTCGCGTTGATTGTTTGGTGGCCGACTAAATGGCCAGACGTTCGAGACACCATTGAAATGATTTTGATGGGCTTGAGTGGTGGGATCGGGCAATTTTTATTGATCTATGCGTTTAAGACGGTCCCGGCCTCGACACTTGCCCCTCTCAATTATTTTCAACTGGTGCTTGCTGTGATTTTTGGCGAGCTGTTTTTTGCTCAAATGCCCTCGCTAGTGTCCCTCGCGGGCATTGCCTTGATTGTGATTGCCGGCTTATCGTTGACGGTGCCGCTGTTGTTGGCATATTTTCGTGCAAAGCGTACTTAAGCGATTGTGGTGTCTTGGCCGCTGACGTCACACCTCTGTTGATTCTTTTTGAGAGTTCATAATGAAAACGTATTTTCATCCAAAACAAAAGCTGCATCATCCACGCACTTACTTGTCGCGTGGTCAGATGCGAACCCCCCAAGAGATTCCAGAGCGTGTCGTGCAGATTTTGAAAGGCATCGCCCAGTTAGGATTGACGGTCACCGAGCCGGCAGACCACGGCATGCAGCCTCTGCTGGCCATCCACGACGCTGGATATTTACAGTACCTTGAAACTGCGCACGCCACCTGGAAGCAAACCGGTCCTGACTGGGGCGACGAAGTCATCTCAAATATTTTTGTGCGCTCGCCTAACGCCTTGCGCGGGATTTTGGCGCAGACAGCGCGCTATCTGGCAGACGGCAGTTGCCCCGTCGGCCCTGATACCTGGACCTCTTCTTATTGGGGCGCGCAAGCAGCCGTATCGGCAGCGAAGGCGGTCTTGGCCGGCGACCAACAGGCCTATGCGTTATGTCGCCCACCCGGACACCACACGCGCAAAGACGCTGCAGGTGGCTTCTGCTACATCAATAATGCTGCCATTGCTGCGCAGGTGCTGCGTGCAAAGCATCAACGCGTGGTGATCTTGGATACGGATGTGCATCACGGGCAAGGTATTCAAGAGATTTTTTATGAACGCGACGATGTGTTTTATATCTCAGTGCACGGCGACCCACTGAATTTTTATCCTGCAGTCGCAGGCTTTGATGACGAAGGCGGTTTGGCACAAGGCGAAGGCTTCAATCTGAACCTGCCCATGCCGCATGGCTCAAGTGAAGAGGTGTTTTTTAAGCAAGTTGAAAAAGCTTTGGCTGCGCTGCACGCTTTTAAGCCAGACGCGCTTGTGTTGGCCTTGGGATTTGATGTGTACAAAGATGATCCACAATCTAAGGTTGCCGTCACGACCGAAGGCTTTGGTCGGCTTGGCCAAATGATTGCGGGGCTGAAGTTACCCACCGTGGTCGTGCAAGAGGGCGGCTATCACCTTGAGACGCTCGCAGTGAATACTGAAAGCTTCTTTAAGGGATTGCTAGGGCGCTAAACATCGTCTTAGGTGCGCATGCCGTTCGTTTGCAAACTAACGGCATGCGTGCAGCGGCCAATAAGTTGAGCGTACACAGCAAGGTGTAGCTCTTTACTCGCGATCAGTACGTGGCGGACTCGGCGATCGAATTAGTCCGGCAAGAAGCTTTCGCCGCGAATCAAATCCGCAAAAGTTTCGCGCTGGCGAATCACATGAAATTGATCACCGTCGACCATGATCTCGGCGGGGCGCGGCCGGCTGTTGTAGTTGCCAGCCATGACAAAGCCGTAGGCGCCGGCGGATTCAATCGCCAGTAAATCGCCTTCGGCTAAGGCAAGTTGTCGACCACGCGCCAGCCAGTCGGCGCTTTCGCATACTGGGCCGACAACATCATAGAGTGTTGCCTCGGTTGCGCGCGGGGCAACAGGTAGAACACCATGCCACGCTTCGTAAAGTGCTGGCCGCATCAGATCGTTCATGGCGGCATCCACAATGGCGAAATTGCGCGCTTCGGTGTGCTTCAGGTATTGAACAGTGGTTAGCAAAACGCCCGCGTTACCCACAAGCGAACGCCCCGGTTCGAGCACCAATTGTAAATGTTCGTAACCACGCGCTTGCAGTTGTGCAAAGACTTTATCGAGTAACACTTTAGGAGCCAGAGGAGTTTCGTCGTCGTAACGAATGCCCAAACCGCCCCCCAGATCTAAGTGTTTGAGCGTAATCCCGGCGGCTTTGAGCTGATCAATCAGCTTCAGTAACTTGTCTAAGGCATCCAGGTAAGGGCTTACCTCAGTGATCTGCGAGCCGATGTGACAGTCAACACCCACGACTGACAGGCCGGGTAAAGAAGCCGCAAGCGTGTAAGCGTGAGGCGCCTCTTCGATGGCGATGCCAAATTTGTTTTCTTTTAAACCGGTTGAAATGTAGGGGTGCGTCTTTGCGTCGACATCAGGATTGACGCGTAGCGAAACCGATGCGATTTTGCCCATGGCCACAGCAACCTCTGACAGGCGCGTCAGTTCGGGCAGCGACTCAACGTTAAAACATTTCACGCCCACTTCAAGCGCGGCCTGCATCTCCCAGGCTTGCTTACCCACCCCTGAAAACACCACTTTTGCAGGATCGGCTCCGGCGGCCAAGACGCGCGCAAGCTCGCCCCCAGACACGATATCAAAGCCGCTGCCCAGCCGCGCAAACTCTTTAAGAACTGCAAGATTTGAATTGGCTTTCATGCCAAAGCACACCAAGACATTGTGACCCACGCAGGCCTCTTGGTAAGAGCCCCAAGCCGCAGCCAGCGCGCCCCGCGAATACACATACAACGGGGTCCCAAGCTCTTGGCCAAGCTTGGCAAGCGAGACACCCTCAGCCTGCAATTGGCCTGCTTGGTAGTGAAAAAATGGTGCGCCTGTTGGCGAGGCAAGGTGAGCGGTCATGTTGTGGCTATGGGTATTCAAGGTTTGGCAAGCGATTTAGGCAACAATGCAATCATGCGTTGCGTTGCGAAAGTCAACAAGTGCGCAACGACAGGATAAATGAAGTAAAAATTTTGAGCGTAGCGGTTCGCTTAATCAATAACAACAGGCGTTGGGATCAGCATTAAATCTTCGTCAAAGAATGGCACGACCATGCCTTGTTCGTCTGGAATGACCCCATACATCGAAAAAGGTGTGGTGTAGGGCTTGATTTCAGCAGGTTGCGGAGGCAAATACAGCGGGCCTTTATAGCCGCAGCCCGCGACCAACACGACAAGTGTCAGCATCGCTACAATGCGAGCACTTTGGTGGCTGTCGGTTTTGCTGATCACTGCGCGCTCCGTCAAACGTGAGGATAAGGATTATGAACGATACTGAATTTCATGCTCGGGTGACCGCACTGTTAGATGCGGTTGAAGCCCAAGCCGACCACTGGTTTGATCAACTCGACCTTGACGTTGAAACCAAACGTCAGGGCAATGTACTGAATCTGATTTTTGAAAACGGCCATCAAGTCGTGATCAATAGTCAGGCACCCTTGCACGAAATGTGGCTCGCTGCCCGAAGCGGCGGCTTTCATTATCGTTTTGACGGCCAACACTGGAAAGATACCCGTGGTGGCGCCGACTTGCACGATACTTTATCTCAGGTTTGCTCAGACGCTACTGGCAAACCGTTAAGCGTCGTATTTTAGTTAGCCAAAGCCGGATTGGGGCGGTTAGTTTCAATATTGTTCAAAAAGTCGCCCAATGAGTCATTTTTTTCGGCGGTGCCAAGTTTCATGATGGCCTGGCCAGGCGGAAACTCGCTGAAATACATGTTGCCGCCCTCAACCACTAAGCCTTCAGGCGGTGGTAGGCGTTTTTGTTCAGGAAACGCCTTAAGCGCATTTTCCATGTAGCCCAGCCAGACTGGCAGCGAGGCGCCACCACCGGTTTCGCGTGAGCCAAGCGATTTTGGTTGGTCATAGCCCATCCAGGCGACCCCCACCAACTGAGGCGTATAGCCCGCAAACCAGGCATCTACCGAGTCGTTGGTGGTACCCGTTTTGCCGGCTAAGTCGCCTCGCTTGATGACTTGACGTGCGCGCGCCGCGGTGCCTGATGTGGCGACTCCGCGCAGTAAATCATCCATGACATAAGCGGTACGGGCGTCAATCGCGCGCGCCGCAGAGTCGCCAGCCACGGTTGGCCGTGCTTGCATCAGGACTTGACCGTTGGCGTCCGTGACTCGGTCGATCAGAAAAGGCGTGATCCGGTAGCCACCGTTGGCAAAGACCGAGAAACCAGCGGCAAGCTGCATCGGGGTGACCGCACCAGAGCCCAGTGCCATGGGCAGATAAGCCGGGTGACGCGCTTTATCAAAGCCAAAGCGTGTGATGTAGTCTTGCGCGTATTTCGGCCCGATTGACTGCAAAATTCGGATCGACACCATGTTTTTAGAGCGAGCAATGGCCTCGCGCATGGTGAGCTTGTCGTCGTATTGCCCCCCGTAGTTTTTAGGTGCCCAGGCCTTAGAGCCGGTTTGCTCGGCGGTCAGTTCAAACGGCTGGTCAGAAATCACTGTACCCGGGGTTAAACCACGCTCGAGTGAGGCTGCATAAATGAAGGGCTTGAACGCTGACCCAGGCTGGCGCCAGGCTTGTGTCACCCGGTTAAAGTTACCGTGATAGAAGTCAAAACCCCCGACCATGGCGCGGATGGCGCCATCTTGCGGAATCATCGAGACAAAGGCAGATTGCACCGTGGGCAGGTTCAGGATTTCCCAGTAGTCGGCAGCTTTGTGCAGGTAAAC